>NZ_JACJEZ010000025.1:0-70996 GCF_014164365.1 Pseudoalteromonas sp. SG43-6 | reverse complement strand
AAAAGAAAGGGTTCATCACTTCAACTGCTGGAAAAAGCCGAACGATAAAGCTATTGATAGGAATAAATCAGTTGCCTGAATTTAAGTAAGGCAACTGATCAGAACTTCTGTGAACGAGTACTAGTATGTTGCGATTAATTTAGATGTAGCGACAAATTAAATAGTTCGAACGAGTTAGCGGCCTAGCTTGCTGCATCAAATCAGCTAATTAACCTGCTTAACTGCTCAGGTCAGTAACGACTGTGCATACGAAAAATATAATTGCTTAAGGGTTAAACATTAGGTTTAATGGATAGATAATAAACACTGAGTAACGCAGGGACAGCATAGATACGACAGGCACACTAATTAAATTTGCTTGCTATAGCTTAGGTCATAAAAAGCCTTTCTATATATGTAAAGTCCATAGCATAAACAACACCAACTCTACACATCGAGCAGGTAGCGCCTCAGTCCGACAAGCGATTATGCAACACAAACTGCGTGTCGCATAAATACTAAAATGTTATAGCGCAATTGAAATTCAGCAAGATTCGGGTCGGCATTAATCGTTCGGCCTCCTAATATAGCATCTGTTCGGGCATATGCCCTTTAATTGTCAGCAGAGCTAGGAGAAATAATC
This sequence comes from Pseudoalteromonas sp. SG43-6, assembly GCF_014164365.1. NCBI lineage: Bacteria > Pseudomonadati > Pseudomonadota > Gammaproteobacteria > Alteromonadales > Pseudoalteromonadaceae > Pseudoalteromonas > Pseudoalteromonas sp. SG43-6. Next base: position 70,374 of record NZ_JACJEZ010000025.1, on the reverse strand, counting down.
GATGAACATATTGGCCAACAAAGTTGCTATTGTTACTGGTGCCAGCACCGGCATTGGCTATGCAGCCGCGAAGCTTTTTGCGAGAGAAGGTGCTGCCGTAGTGGTGGCAGCAAGGCGACAGAAGGAGCTTGATGAACTGGTGGAATTAATCAAGACTGAAGGTGGGCAGGCACTGGCACTAGCCGGTGATGTTGGCGAAGAAGCTTTTGCCAAAGCTTTGGTAGATAAGGCTGTAAGCCACTTTGGTGGCCTGGATATCGCTTTTAACAATGCTGCCATTCTGGGTGCTATGTGCCCTGTGCCGCAGATGTCGCTCACGGACTGGAATCAAGTTATTGCGACCAACTTAACCAGTGCATTTTTGGGCGCAAAGTACCAGCTGCCCGCCATGGCTGCCCGAAAAGGAGGTTCGTTAATTTTCACCTCTACCTTCGTTGGTTACACCGCAGGTATGCCAGGCATGGCTGCCTACGCAGCCAGTAAGGCTGGTCTTATTGGTTTGACTCAAGTGCTGGCGTCAGAGCATGGGCCTCAGAATATCCGGGTCAATGCCCTTTTGCCTGGTGGTACTGATACGCCAGCGGGACGTGAGTTTGCTAATACGCCAGAAGCATTGGCGTTTGTGCGTAACCTGCATGCGCTCAAGCGTATGGCGACACCAGATGAAATTGCTCAATCCGCATTGTACTTAGCATCCGATGCATCCAGTTTCACAACTGGTTCTGCGATGTTGGTAGATGGCGGTGTATCCATAAATCGTGTCTGAGAGGCAGAGTGTGTCAGACTATGACCGTATCGCACGTGCTATGGCATACTTGGTAGATCGTGCAACTACCCAGCCCGCTCTAGAAGAGATAGCCGCCCATGTGCATCTGAGTCCGTATCATTTTCAGAGGTTGTTTTGTCGTTGGGCGGGTACCACGCCAAAGCGGTTTTTGCAGGTCCTGACATTGGAGCGTAGCAAGGAGTTGTTGGATAAATCCCGCTCTCTGCTCGACGTTTCACATGAGATTGGCTTAAGCGGTAGTTCAAGGTTGCATGATCACTTTGTGCAGCTGGAGGCAGTGACACCGGGGGAGTATAAAAATAAGGGTAAGGAGCTACGTATCGAATACGGTGTGCACCCTACACCACTGGGGCCTATGTTTGTAGCTGTAACACAGCGTGGTGTTTGTAGGGTTGAGTTCATGGACTTCAATTACATTGAAGAGCTGCTGGATGACTTGCGTAACGCTTGGCCATTGAGTTCGATTGTTGAAAGCATCACATCTACGCACTATGTTATTGATGCGTTTTTTAGTAGTGATACAGCTGCCAAACATGGTCCGCTGTCGCTTCATGTGAAAGGTACGAATTTTCAGGTAGCTGTGTGGCGGGCGCTGCTGAAAATACCACCGGGCGCAGTGGCTAGCTATTCTCAGGTAGCCACAGCACTCAATGCGCCCCAATCTGCAAGAGCGGTTGGTAACGCCATTGGAGCAAATCCTGTTGCTTTACTGATCCCCTGCCATCGGGTAATACAGCACAGTGGTGCACTTGGTGGTTACCGTTGGGGGCCAGCCAAGAAGCTTATGGTACAAACATGGGAAAAAATGCGTGATGAACCTGTTTCGCTATAACAATGCCATGCAGCTGACGTTCTTATCTTACCCCGCGCGGCAGATGGCGGGCGTTGAGGCTGTAGAATTACTCTTTACAGGAACGAATGCACCTACTTTTAGTTGTTCAACTTTTAACCTTGAATCTACTATCAAGCTATGATCTAGTAAATATTATTCACCCACGGTAAATCGTTATGGCTCTTTCGTTGGGTGAGGAGTCAAGCGAGACTTATCCTACCAAAATAAATTCATTCCAATCAATTTCGCTGAGCAAATTGACCTTGCGCGGACAAACGAAAGTGAATGCTTTCACTTCACACTGCGGCAACTGTATTGCTTAGTTCATAATAGAGAAAAGCTGCAAAACACGATGCACTAATTAGGGTAGCCCTTGTCACCTCAAATAAGCCACTCAAACACCTTGCAAAATGCCAATTAAAATAACACCAAGTCCTCTTTTTATATTTTACGTAAAATCGAAGTAACTAATTGAATCAAAATAGGAACTCGGCTATGGTGAATGCATCAATAAGAATAAATTAAAAACGAGTAATTCTACAAGCTCGTTATTGCTTCAAGAAGGAGTGTAATTTGAAATTTAATGTAGTTGTTGGACTTTTTTTTCTTTTAATCAGTATGTTTACTTGTGGAGTAACAGTAGATCAAAGCCCTATCAAATCCCAAGTTTTAGATTATGCTTACGTAGCCAAAATAGGAGGAAAGCTGGTTCAAGATAATACTAGGGTTTCTAACTTTGTAAATGAAGATTACGAAATTAAGGTCTTAAAAGAAAAAACGTGGGTCATTCCTGCAAAATTAGGCACTGGTTTTTATATAGTTGTTGGCTTTGGTTATATTCCTTCTAGCGTTCAACACTTTGATCTTCAAATAAACTACCCAGAAATTACCTTACCATCAGGTGAAAAGAAGTCATCTATTTATAGGCAAATTGATGTTAGTGGACACGATGGAACTTTTGTTTGGCCTTTTGATTACTATTTTGATCTAGACTACGAAGTTGTGCCGGGAAAATGGGATATAAGAGTTTTTTCTGAAGGTAACTTAATTCATTCATCCGATTTCACGGTAATAGATAGTGAATAAAGTAGCTATAACATATATGAGCCTAACTCTATCAATAGTTACCAGTATTTTCTTTAACCGTTTTTATACAGTGACGGTCAATTCAAAATCAACTTTAATTCAATAAGCAAATTCGTTTACTTCGTCGGCGATGCGGCGGTTAAGCAAGTAGCTTACGGCAAACACATATAGGCGCGTTACGCAGTAATCGATTATTGCGATCTCATCGCAGCCAGGTTTTTCCCATATCCTTTTGGGATAGCTGGGGCGCTTCGACTAAATGGATTTAGGAGGTAGAGCGAAGCAGGATGCTAGAGCCGAGACATTCATCGGTTAACCTTATCATGGCACTATTCAAGGCGGCTGGTTTCATCATTGTGATCCAGTTATATTTAGGTGCGTAACGCAGTTATCAAGTCAGGTGTAAGCGACTTTGTTTATTGTATTAATGCACGCGTACTGAGTGTCTAATCAAGGCAAGTGGTTTAGGTCTGTAGGCATATAATCAGGTTAAACCTTGTTGGTTATTAACTCACCCAATTGATTCATGCTCAGCCTTATATCCAGTTAGATGTTCAGCTGAAATAAAAGGACAGACAAAAATTTTTGCAATATTTACTTTTAGATAAAATAGAAGTAACCGATTGAATCAAAATAGGAACTCGGCTATGGTTAATGCATCAATAAAAATAAATTAAAACGAGTTAATCTACAGGCTCGTTATATTTTAAGTGCTAAATTTTACTTCTAAATTAGCTATATAAGGGATTTTATAATGAAAACTGGACTTTTAGTTCTATTATTTATCGTAGCCTTTGGCGTATCTGCAAAAGACGTCATTAAACCAAGTGTTTCAGGCTTGTATCAAGTAGATAAAGTGAACCTTTTTATTGAATGTTATGGTGAAGCCTCCCCTTCAATAATTATCAATGCTGGCTTTGGTGGTACGGTTGAAGACGGAAACTGGAAGAAGGTAATACAATCACTTCACAAAAAAAATAGAGTGTGTATTTATGACAGAGCCAACTTGGGGAAAAGTGATAAATCGCAAGGCCATTATGATCTAGGCACTATTGTTGAGCATCAAAATGTATTGTTACAAAGGGCTGGAATTCAGCCTCCTTACGTAATGGTTGGACACTCTTATGGCTCATATCCTATTAAGTTATTTAATCACCTTTACCCTGAAAAGGTCAGCGCCATTTTACTTGTAGATCCTTCATTGTATGGCCAATTTAGAAGCCATATAAAAAAGTGGGATGCAAAAAATGACACATATGATGCTGATACCAAGAAGAATATGGAAGCTGAACTTGCTAGCTGGCATGGTGCTCCTGATAATCTAGAAAAAATTAATATGAGAACTAGTTCAACGTTCATTCAGCAAAGCGACGATTTTGGTGACACACCTTATGTATTACTTTGGAACAGAGACGCAATTTGGGTGCCTGCAAATCAAACTCCAGATAACTGGCATCCAGCAGTCTGGGAGCGTATTAAAAAGTCTTATTCTACCGAATTAAATAAGATGCAGACTTTATCTAAAGATACCAAAATTACATTTGCAACAACTCCAGAGCATTACATACAAAAACATGAACCAGAGATTGTTATCGCAGAGATTAATTATTTATTGAATAAACTTTGAAATGAGTAAGCAAGACATAACAAGCGCCTTAACTCCAACAATGTTAAGTTGTCATGGTTTTGGCAAACAACGCAAAGTCATGCCAACACATTATGTAATGGTCTAATTGGACTGATTTATATCTTTTTAGTAGGATTAACTAGAGTTGTTAAACGCGATAAAGATGGCTTAAGGCGCATTAAATGGGGGTTTATAAACCTTGTACTATTTAGCTTGTCCATATATCTCTATGTTAATCAATCCTTTCTAAAGTTTGGTGATATTACTGCGGCAAGTATTTGCTTGGCTTTTTTATCAGGGGTTTTGCCAATAACACTTTTATTTTCTTTATGGATTTCTTTAAGAGGAAAGTTGCAAAGTAAGTTAATAAAATTGGATATTGCATCGATCATGATGTCTATACAATTTTGTTTAGTATTGGCTGCTTGGGGGCAGATATCCACTATATTTTGGCAATAAATTGCAGAGCTTTAACACATATGAGCCTTAACTCTGTCAATAGGAACTAGTATTCTTTTTGACCGTTTTTATACAGTGACGGTCAATTCAAAATCAACTTTAATTCAATAAGCAAATTCGTTTACTTCGTCTGTCGATGCGGCTTCATCATTGCAAAAATAAGCTCTTATCACCGCAAATAAGCCACTTAAATATCTGTAACAAATTGAAAAATATCAATTAAAACAACACTAAATCCTATTTTATATTTTACGTGAAAGTCAGTTGTCGATTGAATCAAAATAGGAACTCGGCTATGGTTAATGCATCAAGTTCAGCTACAGGTTGCGCAGGAGTTGGTGAATGAAAAAACATAACAAAAGCATGTTGCATAAACTACTGAGTGGTTGGACGGTTTTTCCGCTCGTACCGCGCTACAAAACCGCCGCAAATGCAAGGCATTATGTGAATGGAGGTTAAATTGTCTTCTGTGCCAAGAAATAAGGATGAATTGGAGTTAGCCATAAACTCAGTGTTCCCAAAACTAATGGCTGATTATCGCTCAATTTCAAAAAGCAAAGCTCGTAAATTGGGCGTAGAAGGAAATATCAAAGGTACAATCATTAGCGTTAGTGACACAGTTGCTTACCTGATTGGTTGGGGCAAACTGGTCCTTAAATGGCATCATCTAAAGTCTCAAAATCAGGATGTAGATTTCCCTGAAACTGACTACAAATGGAATCAACTTGGGTTACTAGCTGAAAGTTTCCACGAAAAATATCGTGACTGGAAATACGATGATCTGCTTGTTGAGCTGGAGTCTACGGTTCACGAGATACTTTTACTCATTTCAAGTTTAAGTAATCATGAGTTGTATGGTGTTGCGTGGTATGAGCGATGGACTCTAGGGCGCATGATTCAATTTAATACGTCATCACCTATGAAAAACATGCGAACAAAAGTTCGGCGCTTCAATCGGGAATTCACATAACACATATGAGCCTTAACTCTATTAATAGGCACTAGTATTCTTTTTGACCTTTTTATTCAGTGACGGTCAATTATAAATCAATAAACAAATTTGTTTACTTCGTCGGCCGATGTGGCTTCATCATTGCAAAGGTAAGCCCTTATCACCGCAAATAAGCCACTTAAATATCTGTAATACTTTGAAAAAAAGCCAATTAAAACAACACCAAGTCCTCTTTTTTATATTTTACGTGAAAGTCAGTTGTCGATTGAATCAAAATAGGAACTCGGCTATGGTTAATCCATCAATAAAAATAAATTAAAACGAGTTATTCAACAGGCTCGTTATATTTATTAAGGTAGTTTAAATATCATTTGATAGTGAAATAGCTGCATTCATAGCAAAGTCAGACCAAAACGGAGAACGGGCTGATTTAGAAAAGTTAAAACGATTAAATAAAAAATAGGCGGTATTATTCCTAAGTGGTATATCGAGGCAATGTCCACACCTATTTTGCAATTTACTTCTTGGCTGGCAAAAATTTGAACCAGAAGAAGACTTTGATGGCATTGAAGAGATTCAAATTGTGAACATTGATTTATGGAAGAAGTTAATTGTGATTCCTACTCAGGGATGTATGTGTTGCCAGCAAACTATCTTGTTATTGGTTATGGCGCTGATTGGGCTGATAATTGTTTTGTAATTCCAACGGATCAAAGCGATGATCCGCCTCTTTATGAAGTGTTGCATGATGTGGCACTCAGCACTGAAGAGCTTGTTTCGACGATAAAGTCGGGTGCAGGTGGCTGTGAGAAAATAGCTGATAAACTGTCTATTTTTGTGGGCAATGCGATTGCACTAAAAACATAGCAAATTACTGCAGTGCGACTTGTGAACAGAGTAACAGAGCACGTGATATGGAGCTAATAAGCAATTTCACAGTTAATATGAACGATATTTAAGAGGAGGTTCTGTGGTTACTAAAGAAATAGAAAATATTGAGCGCAGTATTGGTAAGTTACCTAAATCTTACCGTGATTGGATCGAACAGGGTATTACAAAAGACAGCTCCTACAATATGTATTTGTTAGAGTGGATTTCAAGCTCAAATGTATTGAAAATTGAAATAGCTCCTGAGGGCGTACTTGATGGTATTTTGCCAATTGGTGTCTTCCATGGTGTTGCATTTTGGTGTTTGGATAATAAAAATAATGGCAGGGTCATTTTATGTCCACATGATGATATCGTTGCTGATTTTTATGCGCCTTCAGTTGAAGGGTGGATATATCGAATTTGCTTACAAGAAGCATCTAATTTCTGTGATGAAGACGAGATAGTGCAAAAACAGTTACAACTTTGGGCGTCTTTACTCGAAGAATCTAAACCTACTTGGGCTGAGCACATTATGTTGCTGGCAAAATCAAAGGTAAAAAATATGGGGCAGCACTCTGGCGTTATTTCTGACGAAGAGGTAGAAGCAATCATAGCTAAAGAATTCGGTTCAGAGTATTTAACAGAAAAAGTTGAGTTTTTAAACCCGGATTAACGTTAGTGGAGTCTCTTGAATTGGCTTCTATTTTTTTGGGAAGCAGTGTTAATGTGGGCATTGTGGAATACCTGTAAGGTGCATATGATCAATCAACTTAAAGTGACGAATATTGAGTTTTACTCGGATGAAACAGCATTAGTAACTGTTGAAAATGAACACTCAGCCGTTGACGTTTTTTGTCACATTTGTGAATACTCCATAGGTGATAAAGTTAATAACCTCCTTAAAGTGCTAGATGCCAACGTTAGAGCGGCGTACCTTGCCGATTGGCCGGTAGAAATGATTGCAGAAGCATCTAAAGAAAGAATTGAAAAAACGGGGCCTTATTCATACATAGGTTGTGGCAAAGTAATTGATGAAAATGAAGGGGTTATTGAGGTTCAAGGTTTTCTTATCGAGTTCGGTGATCTACCTTGCCAAGGCTCAGTCGAGTTTGAAATTGATAGGCTTGATTTATGGTAAATTGCTTAATAAAGCGTTGATGACAACTGCATTGATAGGCTAATAGATGTAGTCTGGAATGAGAGCGATAAAACGTTTTTTAGTCTTTACTGATAAAAAAGAAATTATTTTAACTTGTGATGGAGCGCCACGACGTGAAGTCGTCATATAACAAACCAATTATTCCGACCTTAACTCGCTACGCTCGTTTCGTCGGCATCTTGGGGCTTTAAGTGTCTAGGCTGATTCCGTATTTAAACCTTTTATTCAATTGTATCGTCTAAATAATGAATTTAATCATTTAAAAAAAGAAAACAATGAAGCTTTTTATATCTATTTTACTTTCAGTAATACTGTTTACTTCAACTAACCTAAGCGCAGAGTCGACAAAAAAAGTATTAATCATCGCATCAAATATGATCGATATGGGGGATTCTGAAAAACACGATGCGAGAAATAATTTATGGGAAGTTGCTCCACCGTACCATATTTTTATGAGCCATGGTTATGATGTCGATTTTGTTTCTCCAAATGGAGGAAAGGTTGAGTTCATGATGGATCCGTTGGGTATTAGTAGTTACACCATTAAATATGAAGGCTTTATGGATAAAGCGAAAAACAGCTTTGCTCCTGAACAAATTAACCCAAATGATTACTGGGGAATTTATATTGGTGGAGGGTATGGCCCATTATTTGATGTAGCTAATAACAAGGAATTACAATCAATTATCGCCAAAGTTTATGAATCTGGCGGTATTATTGGTGCAGGTGGTCACGGTGCCGGTGCGTTTGCCGATGTATTATTATCTTCTGGTCAGTATCTTGTTAAAGGTAAAAAAATTGCTGGTTTTCCTAATTCTACTGAAAAATCTAAGTCATGGGCTAAACAAGGTACTCTGCTACCTTTCCTTGTTGAAAGTCAGTTGAATAAAAATGGAGCTATTGCACAAAACAAAAAAACCTTAGAAGATAAACACGAAGTGGTCGTTGATCAAAGAATCGTTTCAACAATGTTTTTACCTTCAGCTGCTCTAGTTGCAAAAGAAATGATAATTTCTCACAAGCAGTAAATGCACATAACACATATGAGCCTTAACTCTGTCAACACAAGTTAACGAGTTATCAGCGATCCGTTAGAACTCGAGGTAAACTTCTACTCCAAATACCATTTAGGGATAAAAGTTTGCGGTAAAAATTCATAAATTAAACTCTCAAGCATATTATTTGCTTTATTTATAAGTTGCAGATAGACATTTAGTTAATTTTATTAACTTAAATAAACAACGTTGTCTTTTTGTTGCTTAGATGAAATAATATCTCACGACATTTATTTAACAAATATATCTGCATTTTAATTTTTAAGTTAAAAATGTTTAAGTTATTGAAATTTAATATCTTACTTTCTATGAAGTGAAAGGTAAGTTGAACTTTGTCTAATCCGTTATCTGACCATACGAAGCGTATAAGGAAGCTCTTGAATGAGTATAATTGTGAATCAAAACGTGGCTAATAAAATTAGTCTAGTTTGTTTTGGGGAGGTCCTTTGGGACTGTTTTGGCGCAACTAAGCGTTTGGGAGGCGCACCTTTAAATATGTGCTTTAGGGTTAAATCACTTGGAATTGATGCACAAATGATAAGTGCAGTAGGGGAGGATGAGTTAGGTGATGCTCTGCTTGACGAATTAAAAGAAAAGCAATTGAGTACAGAGTACATTGCTGTAAACCCAAACAAAAATACCAGTACGGTGCAGGTAACACTTGATAGCCATGGTTCTGCTAAGTACGAAATTATGCCTGATACTGCCTGGGATAATATTGTTTTAACTGATGAAATTATTGGCAAAGTTGAATCGACGGATATTTTTGTGTTTGGTAGTTTAATTGGCCGTACCGACACTTCATTAATAACTTTAAAGCAACTACTAGAACATGCGAAGTTTAAAGTGTTTGATGTAAATTTACGAGCTCCTCACTATCAACTTGAGAGCTTAATAGAATTAATGAATAGCGCTGACTTTATCAAACTAAATGATGAAGAACTATATGAAATAGCAAAAGGAATGGGGTGTAAATACCATTCATTAGAGCAAAACTTAGCATTTATAGCAAAGCAAACCAACACAGAGTTTTTGTGCGTGACGAAAGGAAACCATGGTGCTTTATTATCGATTAAAGGTAAAAACTACTATAACTCAGGCTACCTGATCGATGTTGTGGATACTGTTGGTGCAGGGGATTCGTTTTTGGGGGCTTTAATTTATCAATTGTGCATTCAAAACGATCCGCAACAGGCAATAGATTTTGCTTGTGCTGCAGGAGCTATGGTTGCTCAGCAGCTAGGGGCAACACCAGATATAACGCATCAGCAAATCTTAGAATTTATTGAACCATGTTAGCGTACAGCGTTGTATTTCAAGTTATACATATTTTTAATAAAATATTTTGTTATTTATATTGAATAGATGTTTTTTTAATGTTAAAAAGACAACGTTGTTTATTTGTGTTAGACCGATCAAGCCAAACAACAAAGTGTAAAAAGATATTTTTTTACGCCAAAAAGACAACGTTGTTAATTTGAATGATGAAATCAACATTCAAAAAATAAAATTAAAATGAGGACACACACAATGCTCAGATTTAGGAAAAACCAGCTTGCTGCGAGTGTTAGTACAGTATTGATAGGTTGTTGGCTGCCATCCAACAGCTTTGCCGCTGAACAACTGCAAGAAGAAGCGTCGGCCAAGGTTGGTATTGAAGTTATTGAAGTTTCATATGGTTATGGAAGTGTTAAAAAACAAGATTTAACCGGCGCAGTGAGCACAGTTGAGCTTGAAGATGTCGTTGATCAGCCTTCAGGTAATATCATGCAAAATTTGCAGGGGCGTGTGCCTGGCTTGCAAATTACAACTAATGGTTCACCTAACTCTGCAGCAACAGTGCGTATTCGTGGTCAAGGTTTAGGACCTTTAGGTAATAACGATCCTCTTTATGTTATTGATGGTGTACCAACTAAATCAGGCATGCATGAACTTAATAGCCATGATATTGCTGATATACAGGTGCTAAGAGATGCGGCAGCTGCAAGTATTTTTGGTGCTCGCTCTGGTAATGGGGTCATTATTATTACCACCAAAAAAGGGAATGAAGGGCTCGACTTTAATTTCTCTTTTAATCAGTCATATGATGATTTTAATTATGAATTAAATCCATTAAATACACAGCAAAGGGGACAAGCAGTTTGGCAAGCTGCAGTAAACGACGGCTCAGATCCAAATGCAGCAAGTTCTCTTTATAGCTATGATTGGAATAATGATTTTAATAACCCTCAATTAAACAACGTTGTTTTTCCTGAGTTTACGGATGCTGCAAAGGTGCAACGCCCAGCTGATACTAATTGGTTTGATGAAGTTACGCGCTCTGCAAAAGTAACCGATCTTAACTTTTCAGTTTCAGGTGGTTCAGACAAAGCTTCGATATATAGTTCACTTGGCTATTTCGGCTCAGAAGGTGTTGTTGATGGCTCAGAGTTTGAACGAATAAGCTTTCGCGTCAATTCTGATTATCAGCTAACAAATAAGCTTAAGATTGGTGAAAACTTTATAGTGACAAATCAAGAATCAAACTTGGTTAATGATCTGGCCGGTAATATTCTAACTTTGGCTATAGAACAACAATCTATCGTTCCTGTGTACAACGATAAAGGTGGCTGGGGAGGACCCGTCCCTGGTGTAACTGACCGTGATAATCCGGTTAGACTAATTGAAATGAATCGAGACAATGTTAGTAGATTCAATAAATTAATGGGAAATATTTTTGTTGAATATGAGGCAATAGAGGACTTAACACTAAAAAGCTCTATCGGTTTAGATTACGGGCAATACTACTTCAGAAACTATACCCGTGCTTTTCAAGCTGGCTCGCTAAACTATGGTGATCAGCTGTCAGTGACAGAAAACTGGAATAGCAGTTTTAGTTGGACTAATACCGCAGAATATAAGCTTGATTTAGATGCAAATCATTTTACGTTTTTGGTCGGTACAGAACAAATAGATTATGAGTATGAAGGATCTGTTGGTTTTGGTTCAGGTTTTGCGTCTGATGATCGTGATTATGCTCATTTATCACAAGCAACGGGTGATGTTCGTGTGGAAGGGGATGGCGATAAATGGTCTCTTAATTCTTATTTTGCGCGTATGGACTATAACTTTGATGACCGCTATTTAGCAGGTTTAACAATACGTCGCGATGGCTCATCTCGTTTTGGTAGTAATAATAGCTACGGTAATTTCCCCGCTATTTCTGCAGGTTGGGTGATCAGCAACGAATCATTCTATGATATTGAATTTTTATCTACCTTAAAGCTTCGAGCTAGTTGGGGCAAAACGGGTAATCAAGAAATCCCTACCGATGCAACATATACAACGTATTTAAGCCGTTATGCAACTCGGTCTTTATTCACTGATCAGCAAGATGAAGGGACCGCTTATGATATAGGCGGTGCAAATGGCGGCACGCTTCCTTCTGGATTTGTAAAAGCACAAACAGGGAATGATGACCTAAAGTGGGAAACATCAACGCAAACAAACATTGGTCTTGATTTTGGCATGCGTTACGAAACCATATACGGCAGTATCGATTGGTTTGAAAAAACCACAGAGGATATTTTAACGTTAACCAATCCACTTGCAACATTAGGTGAAGGCGCTCAGCAATGGGTCAATGGTGGCACGATTGAAAACTCTGGTTTTGAGTTTCTCATTGGCTACGCCGATTACCTTACTTTTGATAGCTTAGATGGTGATATCGATGTCGATATTAGCTTTAACATTTCTTCTGCTAAAAATAAGGTTGTCTCACTACCAGAGGATGTTGTGAATTCATTTGGTGGTAATGGTGATGATAAAACGATTGTTGGTCATTCAGTCAATTCTATTTATGGTTATGTCGCCGATGGGTTATTCCAAAATCAAGGTGAGATAGATGCTCACGCAGCGCAATCTGGGGCTGGTTTAGGCCGAGTTCGCTGGAAAGATTTAGACGGCAATGGCGTGATTGATGAAAACGATCAAAGCTTTTTCACCGATACTGATCCTGACTTTATGTATGGATTGAACATGAATTTCAAATACAAAAATTGGGATTTCAATATGTTCTGGCAAGGTGTTCAAGGAGGTGAGATACGTAATAGCTGGCGTGGATTTACTGACTTCACATCATTAAATATAGGCTCTAACTACGGTGATCGCGTTCTTGATGCATGGTCAGTTAACAATACTGACAGCAATGTACCGGCATTAACTTTAATCGATAACAATGGTGAAGGCCGTCAATCAAGTTTGTTTTGGGAAGATGGCAGCTACATAAAGCTTCGTAACTTATCTATCGGTTATACACCTGATGAACAGTGGTTAAGTCAATACGGTATAAGTTCTGCACGAATTTATTTGCAGGGAAGTAACTTATTGACCATTACTCCGTCAGGGACGCTAAGCCAGGATCCAGAAACTCCAAACGGCAACTTCCCAATTCCAAAACGTATTACGTTAGGCGTGAACCTTTCTTTTTGATTTATTAAAACGACAACGATACGAGCACATATTATGAATAAAATTAAAACACTATTTACAGCAGCTACACTCGCGCTTTCTTTATCATCGTGTGGTGGTTCTGATCTTGATGTTGCACCTTCTGGGGTATTAACCGAAGAGCAAGTTTCTAACAGTGAAAATGTAGATGCGTTGATTATTGCTGCCTACTCATATCTAGGAAACGATCATTATACCGCACCTAACTTTTTATGGCCGACAGGAAACTTACGCGCTGGAGACGCCCATAAAGGCGGTAATGGACCTGGTGATATCTTTGCTTATCATGCTTTGTCTTTATATCAACCAATAGTGCCTGATATGGAGTCTTTCCCGCCAGATTTAATTGATTTGAACAACAAAAAATGGGTACGTAATTACACCGGTATTTCAAGAGCAAACTCAGCATTAGCGGTAATCGCAAATGCGCCAGATGCCATTGAAAACAGTGCTGCAAAACAATCCGAACTGCGGTTCATTCGCAGTATTTTCTACTTTGATTTAAAAATACATCATAAGCATATCCCGTGGATTGATGAAACAATGACTCAAGATCAAATTCTTAGCGCTACTAATCGTGAGCTAAGCGATCAAGAGTTATGGGATAAAATTGCTGCAGATTTTGAGTTTGCTGCAAACAATCTACCACAAACCCAAAAAGATGTTGGACGCGCTTCAGCGTTATCAGCTAAGGCATATCTAGCTAAAACACTACTCTACCAAGCGTATGAGCAGAATGAGCTACATCAAGTTATTAATATTAATAAAGATAAACTTGTAAAAGTGGTGGCTCTGGTTGATGAAATTGAAGAAGCGGGCGTCTATGGTTTATTTGATGATTACGCGAATAACTTTTTGTTTGAAAGTGAGAATGGTAAAGAGTCAGTTTTTGCTATTCAGCGCTCTCTAAATGACGGCTCTCCAGATGGACGTGGTAGCTGGCCTAGTGCATTAAATGCGCCAATGGCTGGTGGTTTTGGCTGTTGTGGTTTTCATGTACCAACAGAAAATTTCGTTAATGCGTTTAAAACAGACCAACAAGGTTTGCCGTTATTCGACTCTTTTAACGACTTTAACTACGACATGACGACAGACTCAGTTGACCCTCGCCTAGATCACACTGTGGCAATGGAAGGTAAACCATTTAAGTATGACGAAAACTTAATTCATGGCGGTGATAGCTGGGCACGTGCCCCTGGTATTTATGGCAACTTTACGGCAATGAAAGATCTTGAACACCCTGACTGTAGTTGTCGTGGTGAGAATGGCCCTTTTCCTATCTTTTCATTAAATACACCGCTCATTCGTTACGCTGATGTATTGCTTTGGAAAGCTGAAGCATTAATTGAGTTAGATAGGTATGACGAAGCATTGCCAATTATTAACCGTATTCGTGAGCGTGCTAAAAATAGTACCGGTAAATTACACAACGCGAGTATTTATAACATGGGCTTATATACAAGTTTTGATTCTAAAGAACAGGCAAGAGCGGCACTACGCTTTGAGCGACGTTTAGAATTAGGGCTTGAAGGACATCGCTTTTTTGACTTAGTTCGATGGGGAATAGCGAAAGAAACGATTGATAGTTACTTAGCTATTGAAGCTGTACGTAAACCTTATTTGGTCGATGCTATTTTCACTAAAGGTAAACATGAGTATTTACCTATTCCGAACCAGCAGATGATTTTAAGTGGTGGGTCGTACACACAGAACCCAGGTTATTAATAGTGGTGGGTTTCGGCCCACCTTTTAATCGTTAAGTTTTAAGAGTGATTATGAAAAAAATTATTTATTGGTCAGTCACCGTTGCCGTTGCTGGTTTTTTATTCGGCTTTGATACAGCAGTTATATCCGGTGCGGATAAACCTATTCAAGCGTTATGGAATACGAGCTCGTTATTTCATGGCTTATTAATTATGTCTTCAGCTTTATGGGGAACACTACTGGGTGCCTTAACCGGTAATTACCCATGCGATAAGTGGGGTAGAAAACCCACATTAGTTTTAGTTGGGGTGTTGTTTTTAATTTCGGCACTTGGCTCCGCCATGGCACCTGACGCATATAGCTTCGCCTTATTACGGTTTATTGGTGGCGTGGGAGTGGGCATTTCTTCAATTGTTGTACCTGCTTATATTTCTGAGATTGCACCTGCTAAGTACCGTGGGCGTTTGGTTGCGCTTTATCAGTTTCAAATTGTATTTGGTATCTTAGTTGCGTTTGTTTCTAATTTTTTAATTGCAGGAACATCTGCAATTGACTGGCGTTTAATGTTAGGTGTGGAGGCAATACCTGCTCTGGCTTATTTATTAATGATCATTAAGGCACCTGAAAGCCCACGTTGGTTAGTGCAAAAGAAAAATGAGAAAACTAAAGCGCGTTCAATCTTAGTGACTTTAGGTGAACAAAACCCAGACCAAGTATTAAATGACATTGAACGCGACAAGTTACAAAACAGTCAATCAAAGCTATTTGGTGGTAGTTACAATAAGGCGGCTTTATTTGCATTTTTATTTGCCGCATTTAATCAATTATCTGGCATTAACTTTATCATTTATTATGCACCGCGCGTATTTGAACTTGCAGGGTTGGATGTAAATCAGTCATTACTTTCTGGCGCTGGAATTGGCGTGGTTAACTTATGTTTTACCATGCTTGGTTTATCGTTGATTGATAAATTTGGCCGACGTTCGCTGATGTATATCGGCTCAATTGGCTACGTTATTTCCCTCTCTGTAGTGGCGTGGGCGTTTAGTACTGACTCTGGAGGCTTAACGGTTGTAGCGTTTGTATTTGTGTTTATTGCCGCTCATGCCATTGGCCAAGGTACCGTTATTTGGGTCTTCATTGCAGAAATATTCCCGAACAAAGTACGTTCAAAAGGGCAGTCTTTAGGCTCCGGTACGCATTGGTTTTTTGCCGCAGCAATCACTTTACTTATGCCATTTTTCTTAGAACGTTTTAGTGCCACTGAAGTATTCACTTTCTTTACTTTAATGATGTTAGGGCAATTGATTTTTGTTGCGTGGTTTATGCCAGAAACAAAAGGACGTTCTTTAGAAGCAATTTCATTAGATACCAATAATAAGCATGGAGCATTAGATGCGAACCGTTAATTTAGTTTTAATTTCATCATTTTTGGCAGCATGTAGCATGACAAACCAAACTGAACAAACAGCCCTTAAGGGTGCAGATAAACCGAGCAAAGAGGCGTTTAGACCTGCTTTTCATTTTACCCCTAAAAAGCATTGGATGAATGATCCTAATGGTATGGTTTACTACCAAGGCGAATATCATCTGTTTTACCAGCATAATCCTGATTCATCGGTATGGGGGCCAATGCATTGGGGACATGCAATTAGTAAAGATATGGTTAATTGGCAGCATCAAGAAATTAAGTTGTTTCCTGATGAGCACGGTACTATCTTCTCTGGCAGTGCGGTGGTTGATTGGCAAAATAGCAGCGGCTTTGGCAGTAAAGAAAACCCACCATTAGTGGCTATATTTACCTATCACGATGATAAAAAGGCGGCACAGGGAGCGATTGATTTTCAAACGCAAGGCATAGCATATAGCACCGATAAAGGCCGCACTTGGAAAAAATACGCTAATAATCCGGTATTAAAAAACCCTGGGATCCGCGACTTCCGCGACCCTAAAGTAAGCTGGCATGAAGATACCGAGCAATGGGTTATGGTATTGGCTCAAGATGATCATATTGGCTTTTACAGCTCAAAAGATTTAAAAACATGGCAATTTGAAAGTAACTTTGGCGCTGATTGGGGCAGTCACGCAGGTGTATGGGAGTGTCCAGATCTTATTCGCGTGCGTATTGAAGGCACCGACGAATATAAATATGTTCTATTAGTGAGTATCAATCCTGGCGCGCCAAATGGCGGCTCTGGTACACAATATTTTGTTGGCGATTTTGACGGTGAAAAATTTGTACTTGATAGCGATTATCAAAAAATGCTTACATCAACACCCGCCGTTTTCCCTCAAGGACTTGATTTCTCTAATTTTAAGAGTGGTTTAAAGAATTGGCAAGTATCGGGTGAAGCATTTCATATAGTAAATGATCAACCAGCAAATACCATTGCCAGTTCTTTTAAAGGTTCGGATGAGGCAATTGGCACCTTAACCTCAAAATCATTTGAAATCGATCATGATTTCATTAACTTCAAGATTGCAGGCGGAAAGCCTCACAATAGTACCGCAATACAGTTGTTAGTTAATGGCGAGATAGTTAAAACCGCAAGTGGAAATAATACAGGTACACTGACTGAGCGTTCTTGGAACGTGAGTCAATTAAAAGGTCAGCAAGCTTATATTAAAGTGGTAGACAATGAACGAGGTGATTGGGGGCATATTAAAATCGCTGATATTGTATTTTCTGATAAAGCAGCAAAAGAAAAGTATGAACCTTCAATATGGCTAGACTACGGTACAGATAATTATGCTGGTGTAACTTTCTCTGATGTTCAAGACGGTAGACACTTATTTATGGGGTGGATGAGTAACTGGCAATACGCAAATCAAGTACCCACTGAGGTATGGCGCAGTGCAATGACAATTCCCAGAGAATTAAAGTTATTGCAAACGCCAACAGGCGTGCGTTTGGCATCTCAACCGGTTAAAGAGTTAGATAGTTTATTGAGTAACTCACAACAAAAGGCAACCTTAACTGGCGCAAATAGCTATCAGTTAGATGAGCTTTTTACAATTGAGCCCGGGCAATTTAAGGTGAGCTTTAGTATAGCGAACTCTGAACAAGTTACTGATATCGTGCTTAGCTCTGATACGGGCGAATACACTAAGCTGCAGCTAAACCCAGCTCAAGGGCAACTAATACTTGACCGCAGGCAGTCGGGTTTAAAAGACTTTGAAGATGGTTTTGCATCTTTACAAACTGCGCCATTACAAAAAGGACTTGAATATTACGATGTTGATATATGGGTAGATAAAGCGTCGGTAGAAGTATTTGTAAATGAAGGGGTTAGCTCTATGACCTCGATTGTTTTTCCAACCTCTCCTTATAATAAAATACAAGTGAGTGCTGAGCAGCCTTTGTCGCTTAGTGACGTAAAGTTAAACAATATAGCAATAGAAAAATAACATTTGAAGCGACTCTATAGTAATATAGAGTCGCTTACTTTTTATAAGGCTATGCGATATATGAGTAGTAATTATCGGCTATTAAGCGCCATTTTCTTTATTTATTTTATGGCATGGTCTTTTTCATTTTCATTTTTTCCTATTTGGCTTAGTCAAGAAGTAGGCCTCAACAGTGCTAAAGTAGGGGTCATCTTTAGTATCAATTCCATCATGGCTTTACTCGTGATGCCTTGCTATGGCATTTTGCAAGATAAACTCGGTTTACAAAAAACACTGCTTTACTTCATTGCATTTTTTATAATGTTGATTGGTCCATTTGTCAGTTATGTATACGCACCCTTACTACAAACACAGTTTTATCTGGCTGCTATTTTAGGAGGTGCTGTTTTTTCATGTGCATTTTTGGCTGGAGTCGGGACACTTGAAAGTTATATTGATAAACAAAGTCGCTCGACGAATTTTGAATTTGGAAAAGCTCGAATGTGGGGGTCACTAGGTTGGGCCATGGCAAGCTACTTTGCCGGTTTATCCTTTAATTTATCCCCTAGTTTAAATTATTGGTTATCAAGCATTGCGGCGGTTTGCTTAATGGGGTTATTAGCCTTTGTTAAGGTCGCAAAAAATCAGCCCGAAATAGCGCCTTCTCGAACTTTTTCTCCTGTAAAACAGCTTACAGCATTTTTTAAAATCGCAGGATTGTGGCGTTTAAGTGTATTTGTGATCGGTGTTAGTTGTATTTATGCGGTATTTGATCAGCAATTTGCTATTTATTACACCTCTTTTTTTGACACCCCAGAGCAAGGTCGAGAGTTTTTTGGCTATTTAACTTCAGCGCAAGTTATCCTTGAGGCTGCTGCTTTGTATTTAGCTGTAAAATGGGTGAATTATTTGGGCGTTAAAAACTCGTTGCTGTTAAGTGGTGTATTGATGGCGATACGAATATATTGCTCGGGGATTGTTAATGACTCTATCAGCATTAGTGTATTAAAATTGTTACATGCAATTGAGTTACCGCTGATGTTAATTGCATTGTTTAAATATATAAACATGCACTTTGAAGCTCGTTATTCAGCCATGATCTATATCATTGGCTTTCAATTTACTACGCAATTGGTGGCGTCAATGTTAGCCGTCGCTGTAGGTGTAGTATATGATAATGTAGGCTTTGCGTTAGCCTACCAATATTTGGGTTTGGTTGTGTGTGTGTTTATTGTATTATCGCTTTTTGCATTAAAGGCAGATGCAATTAAAACGAATCACGAGCAATTAGTTTAAATGGTAAGTGGTGGTGAACAATATCAGTGCGCTGCTCTATGAGGTATTCCATTGCCCAACGTCCCATAGCATGGTGTGGTAATGCCATAGTAGTTAAATTCGGTTGTAATAATTGTGGAATACTGCCCCAATCATCAAAACTAGCTATACCAATATCTTTACCAACGATCATTCCTTTATCATGCACAACAAAGTAAATTTCTAGCGCCATGGGGTCTTGACCACAAATAATTGCATCAGGTTTAAACTCGTCAATTACTCGCGCTGCAGACTCTCTCGAAGTAGAAATCTCACTACCATCGGCTTGACCAATAATCACCGATTCAATGAGTAAATCATCGAGTGGTAAGCCGTGCTTTTTAAATGAATTTATAACGCCTTGTTTACGGCCTTTGGCAGCAACTATATGCTCATTTAAGTTTAAGAAAGCAATTCGTCGATAGCCTTTACGGATTAACGCGTCAGTAATATCTTCACCGGCTTGCTGTTCATCAGGTACTACACAAGGGAAATTATTCAAAGCAGGAAAACAGTTAGCTAAAATTGTTGGTATTTTTTTTAGTTCATCAGCTACCACAACTTGGCGATGATACATTGCTGAATATATAACGCCCTCTACGCGATACTCTAAAAGGCTTTCTATAGCTCTGTCTATACTCGCTTGGGTTTCGTTAACATTGAGGATCAACAGTTCTTTATTTTTCTGCCACGCAATTTCTTGGGCACCACGAATAATATCAAAAGTATAAGGAACACTAAGCAGTTCATCAGCAATAATTGCGTAAATGTTTGAGTTTTTACGTCGCGTTAAACTTGCCGCACGATTAGGACGATAACCTAATTCTTTTATCGCTTTAAGAACTTTCTCGCGGTTAATATCTTTGACTGTTGGATCATTATTGACCACTCGCGATACAGTTTTAAATGAAACACCTGCGTGGACAGCGACTTGCTTAATTGTAACCATACTAGAATAAGACCCTCTGTGATTAAAAACAGTATAACAGCAGATTGCACTTTATTTATATGTTTTTGTTAAGGTTTGAGTTGTCGTTGTTATCTAAAGATAAACTTATTCAGAGGCTTACTTTTAAGTTATTGAGGCGAATTATACTCATGATGTAATTACATTGGCTAAACCTAGTAAGCCGAAAAGGTAATACCAAGCGTTGATATAATAGCTTAAAACATTAGCTCATCAGATTATAGAGTGAGCAGTCACAGTGAATCGAGTTTGATATATTACTATCTCTAATTGGCTCGCCATGGATCGCTTCGACTTTCAATGAGTGGAAGAAACTCGCTGACTTACCAGCTCACCGAATTTGAACCGCTTTATTTTTGATTCTTCGCGAAGTAGGTGGCAGCCTTTTTAATATGGCTAAGTCCTATGTTTTGGATACCTCAATAATTTCAGCTTTTCATACGCAAACAAGCTGCCAGCTGTTAAATAACATTTAATAGTAGGGGCTTGCTGCTAGCGTACGTTACAATTTAATGGTATTAAATGATAATTAATGTGCTAACTGCAAGGGAAAATCTATGTCATTGAGAGCTTTTAAAGAAAAACCAAGTGCAATAATTTTCTTTTTACCGCTTTTGCTACTGCTTTTAATTTGTATATCCCATTTTGGCGCAAACTATGTACAAATGCTTTATCAGAAAAAGTTTACGCAATCTCTTATTAGTAAAGCCGAAGAAATCTCCAGTGATATAAGCCAATCCATTTATCAGACAGAAGCCATTAACCCTCGACGCTGTGATGAAGAAACTGTAAATAAATTACGTATCCTTTTAACTAACTACCACTACACGCATGATGTTGGTTTAGTTAAACAAAATAGAATTATATGTTCGGCAAATTGGGGCATTTTAAAAGAGCCTGTTGAACTTAATGTTGATTTTTTTAAGGGCAATACAGGTTTTTATTTTGCGCAAAAAGTTGAGGGGATTTT
This sequence comes from Pseudoalteromonas sp. SG43-6, assembly GCF_014164365.1. Lineage (NCBI taxonomy): Bacteria > Pseudomonadati > Pseudomonadota > Gammaproteobacteria > Alteromonadales > Pseudoalteromonadaceae > Pseudoalteromonas > Pseudoalteromonas sp. SG43-6. Next base: position 48,717 of record NZ_JACJEZ010000025.1, on the reverse strand, counting down.
TCCTATTGATGCCAAATATGATATTGCAAAACGTAACGGTATCGTTGCATTTACAATTCAAGATCCTTTTAAATATTTTGATCAAGCAAATAAGGATTTTTCGTTTAACATAACCTCTATTGATGGTTTGTACGTTTTCCATCAATTTGACTCCGAATTTCAGTTTGATAATGAATTTAACTTACTATCACAAGAAGTTAAAAGCTGTAGTACAAAGTTTGGCTATTGCGCTAGCGTGCTTAATAATCGCCCTGGGTTACTATTTTTTTCCACTTTGACTCTGACTGCAGTACTTTTACTACTTTGCGTTATTAGTTTTTTAATTATTTATTCTTTTATCTCATACATAGAAAGAACAAATTCGATTGAATTTCGATTACGTAATGCAATCGCAGATGAAAGTATTTATTTAGAATATCAGCCAATTTTAGAGGTCCAGAGTAAGCAGATTATTGGTGTAGAATGTTTAATTAGATGGAAAGATGCGGTACATGGGCAAGTCTCACCTGAGTTATTTTTAAGTATTGCTGAGCAGTTAAATTTATATCCGTCGATGGCATTTTCATCTGTACAGCGAGCATTTAAAGAGTTGTCGCCTTTTGTTATAGAAAAAGATGACTTTAGTATTGCGATTAATGTTAACTCCTTTGAAATTCAAAGTTCGGAGTATTTACCGTTTTTAAATGAGCAATGCGAATTATATAAAATAAGCCAAAAACAAATAAAAATTGAGATCACTGAGCGTATTGGACTGCCACTAAATGAGTTGTCACATTTTGCTTTGCAGGCTAAACGTTATGGGTTTACTGTTGCCTTGGACGATTTTGGCACAGGTGTTTCAAATTTAGTTTGGTTAACTGAAATTAACTTCGATATCATAAAAATAGACCGCATTTTTACCCAATCGATTACTGATCCTTTGAAAAAAGATATGCTACTGGCAATAATGGCACTATTCACTAACCTTAATCGTATTGTTATTTTTGAAGGGGTTGAAACGAAAGAACAGTGTGAATTCATTGAAAAGTATAATAAATGCTACCAGGTTCAAGGTTGGTATTTTTATAAAGCGCTGCCTTTAGATGCGTTGAAAGAATTAATAGTTTAAATAAAGCGGTTTTGCGGAACCGATCATTCACCAGGCCTTACTTGAGTTAGAACACTTATGTCTGACTCAAATAATATGCTTTTTAAATAGTGCTGGTTTTTAGCTAAAGCTGGTGCTTCAAATTTAAACCGTAACCATAATCAAACCAAATATAGTATTTAAGTGTTGTAGCGCACAGAGCTGGGGAGCTTTATAAACTAGGCTTTAAATCTCGGCCTTTTACATTAACGTGAGGGGCGAGAACTCTGAGGCAACTATGCAAAATCCAACTCATGATAAAAAAGTAGATGATAAAAAATCTGCTGAAACACTAAAAAAAGAAGCGGCAAGCAAGCGCGCAGCTTTAGAACCTGACACGAAAAAATCATACAGAAAACCCCAGCAAAAATAATAGAGTCGTTAATTATCTAACCAGTTTTCGCAAAGCATTATTTGAGCTTAATTAAGGGTTGAGTGGCATTATCGACAGGTATATTCGATAAATATGCAAGGAGCTAGATAATAGATGTTCTCTACTATTTGTGGTTCTTCACTCGTTGGTGAGGGATCATATTCTTGTTGTTTAAGGCTACTGAGAGCGCTACGTCATTAGGGGCTGTTGATCTTTGTGGTACATATATTGATCAGCCCGCATTGGTAGCCACATCATCGTAAATGCTAAAGCGAGCATTGAATGATAATTTCGTGCAAGCTTTTCATACCGTGTGGCTATCTTTCTATATTGCTTAATATGGCCAAATGTATTCTCAACCAAGTGCCGATATTTGTACATGCATCAGTCAATATCTTCATTACCTATTAAACTGTTATCCTTGCGTAGAATAACGGGTGTCGTGTTGTTATCACGAACCAACTTTCTCAGTTTTTTACAATCGTAGCCTTTGTTAGCAACAACGACTTTATTTGTTGAACAATTTGCTACGAGTGACTCTGTGTGAACTATACCATGTGTATTTCCGCACGATAATTCATAGAGAATAGGCAATCCTCTGCTATAACCTAAGTATTAGTTTGTTAATTTATGCTGCATACAACATTGGCTGTATTAATTTCACATTTATATAAATCATTCAGCAAAACATACCCATATTCTTCGTCTTTAATTATTTGAGCTTTGGGAGTAGTAAGCTCAAATCAAGACGATTTGTGCATTTCATTTTCTATGAACGTAGAATTTAATACCAACACCGTATTTTAATTCAGTAAAAATTAATAGTCGTACTCACAAAATAGCGGCGGCTTTGCTGACTTTTGCATTTAGAACGAGTAGATCTTGAATATGCTCATCTCTACCATTTTCAAAACGAGGTTAAGCTAAATATCAATATACTCCATTTACAATATTTGAATGAACTCAGGCGCCAGAATTCAATCCGAGAGTTGAGTTTTTATTGCAATATGGTTGCACTGGCGTGGCTATTTTATTCATTAACGAGAGATACAATGAAAATAATTTTAAACAAGCTTGTTATTACTACTTTAGCTGCAACTATAGTGATGTCTAATGATGCTCGGGCTGAAAATAATAATCAAATGTTGAGAAAAGCAGTCGATAAGCAAGCCGAGCGCTTAATGCAGCAGTACCAAATTCCTGGTTTAGCGGTGGGTATAATTGTTGATGGTAAGTCACAGTTTTATAATTATGGTGTTGCGAATAAAGAAAAGAACCAAGCAGTAACACAGAATACACTGTTTGAATTAGGATCGGTCAGTAAAACCTTTGCTGCAACCTTTGCGAGTTATGCTCAAGGCAATGGTACTTTATCATTTGATGACACTGTTGATAAATATCTACCTGAGTTGAAAAATAGCGTTATTGGCAGCACAAAACTTACACAGTTAGCTACCTATACAGCAGGTGGTCTGCCTTTACAGTTCCCTGATAATGTTAAGACTGACGATGATATGATGCAATATTATAAATCTTGGCAGCCAACCTTTGCTGAAAATTCACAACGACTCTATTCAAATCCAAGTATAGGTTTATTTGGCTATGTTTCTGCATTAAGTATGAAAGTTGATTATGCACAGTTTCTGGAAATTAAAATATTTCCGTCGTTAGGCATGTCAAATACGTTTGTTAATGTCCCAGCAAATAAAATGAATGATTATGCATTTGGATATAATGCTTCAGGCGATGCTGTGAGAGTAAATCCCGGTATGCTGGATGCACAAGCATATGGCATTAAGTCTACTAGTGCAGATATGGTGCAATTTATTAAAGCGAATTTAGGGTTAGTCTCTCTCGATGATAAAATCAATACGGCCTTGAAAAGTACTAGGAAGGGCTATTATCAAGCGAGCACTTTCACGCAAGGACTAGCGTGGGAAATGTATCCTTTACCAACTAACTTGGCTGCTCTGTTAGCTGGAAATTCAGTTGAAACCATTACACAACCTCAACCAATCGATATTAATAATTCTCCTCAAGTAGCTTTGCATAATGGCTGGATCAATAAAACAGGTTCAACAAATGGGTTTGGCGCATATATTGTATTTATTCCGGCAAAAAATGCTGGAATTGTTATGTTAGCAAACAAATATTACCCCAACGTAGAACGGGTCAAAGCCGCCTATGCGATTTTAGATTCAGTTATCAGCAGATAACGAAGAATAAAAAGCCACTCATTAGTTTAGTGAGTGGTGTTTTTTTATTTATTGAATATGACTTTTTGCCAAATTTTTTTCGCTAGGCATTACTTGAAAGCCGATCATTTCAGCAATCCTTTTTCGCTTTTGCTAGTTTGTCCCAGTAACCCGCTAGTTCGTAATGTTGATATATATCTGTTTCAAACTCGGGAGTTATTTGCAAGTTATAATCATACTCTGGCGCATCTTTTATTACTTGGCGGTTGAGATCAACACTGATGGTTTTGTCGAGCCAGCATACTTCGCTGATCCACTCTGGTGGCACGAGCACTTTATGTCCACCCCACCAATTACTGGTATCGATGATCAGATAACGCACCGCCCACGTTGTTTCTTCTACTAATAATCCAGATACATGACCAATATCACCATCATTTGCATTAATATGATAGCCAATAACCTCTTTGCAACTTCGTAAATTTGGATCGGCTTTTTTATTATCTTCACTTTTAACATTATGGTGAGTTAGTTGTGCGCTGCGTGCACCTGCTTCTGTATGTGGGAGGTGTTGGTGGTCACGGTACAATAAATAAGGGTAAATACCGCCTCCCCAAAATCCTTCGCCTACCCAATAATAAGGGTAGCCATAATAATCGAGTAAGCTGGCCTCATTTTGCCGTGACACGGGTTTATCGTTATCGATAGTTGGGCTGTTTTTAACTTGTTCTTTACTGATCAACACAGGCAGAATTTTTTCTATCCAGTTTGGTTTTTGAACCGCAATTGGTGAGATCAAAACCTGACGGCTGGATAGCCAAGAACCTGTTTCAACAACAAAATAGCGGATCAACCATGCTAAATCATCGAATAGAAAATATTTTTCTTTACCGATCACACCATCGGTAGCAGCGATAGCGCAATTTTCAAGATCTTTCATGCTACGTAACATAGTAGTTATCCTTTTTAATGGGGTCGACAGTATAAAGTGTTGGCGTGTTTTAGAGCTGATATTGAGGTTGCCAACTAGGCGATGATTTGAATGAACCGCTTTAGTTTTAGCTTATTTGCCGCGGTTGTCTGTGCGCTGCAGTACACAGCCAAATTAGCGAGTTAATTACATGAATGCAGTAATGACCAGTATGAATCGCTGCTTTTTATTATTGACACACAGTTGTTTTGAGTTCGATAACGAACAGAACGTTAGCCTCTTACATAATAAAGTGATGGTAGGTAGTGAAGAATACACTTTACCGCCGATGGTGATCGCTCCACTTAATACTGAGGATATCCTAATGGATAAATACTTTTCAAAAATACTATGTGTTATTGCAATACTGATGGTTTCACAATTAACTGGTTGCTATAAATCCCCAGAAATTGCTGCGGAAAAGCCGCCAAAAAGTACGGTGGCTAACAATGTTTTAGATATCGATGTAACTGCAAACGTTAAAATGGCTTTAATGAATGATCCTATTCTCAGAGCACTTAATATCGAAGTCATTACGAATAAAGGCGATGTGCGTTTAATTGGTATTGTTGATAGCCAAAGCCAAATTGACTCAGCAATGTTAATCGCCAAAGGTGCTGAAGGTACGCATGCTATTCATGATGAACTGACTGTGAAAAGGAGTTCGTTATGAAAGGATATCTAATCGTGGGGTTTATAACCGCTGTTTTTGCTGTTACAGCAGTTGCCCAAGAAGATGAACGCGAAGGCGAACATCATATGATGATGGGCAAGATGATGCATGATAAAAAAACATCGCATATGGAACCAAAAATGCGGCAAATGTTTTCGCTAATGCAACAGATCGAAAATGAAAATAATCCACAAAAGCGTGAGCAGCTAATGGAACAACATATGAACTCAATGCGTGCAAATATGCGCATGATAAACGACCTAAATGAAAGTGGTGATGATTCAGAGTCAGAAACTGAGGGCGATGAACGTATCAATAAAATGGAAGGTCAGCTGAGAATGATGCAAGTGATGATGGATCAAATGATGGAACACAGCAGCTACAGTGAAATGAAAATTACACAAAAACATAGAGATAAGTAACTAAAGCGCAGTAGAATAAATCGACGTTGAGCCACTACTTTCAGCGCTAACAGTGTTGAAAATAGCGGCCTTGAGAAATGTACTTTCAATTTTGTATAAAGCAGTCATTTATAAATATAATTATTAGGTTCTAGGGCCGGTTAACTTCTCAGGATTAAAAGCTGTTCAATTTATAAGCTGTTTGATCACGGCGCTAGGTTTGTAATCTGGTGGGTTAAGTAAAAAATTAAGTAAAACTTCCGCACTTTATTCTGGCTCTTTACCTACATTAATACTGCCTTATCTAAAAACCAAACATACGGATGTAAAAGTAACTGTGAAAGATAAACAGGCTCTAGCCCTTGAAACTAAAGTTAATGGCCTCATACCTTTTACGAGGTCAAAAATTTTAAATGAACAAAGTAACAGGTGTATTTCGAAAAACTTAGGTTAGAAATCTAATAAGTTTGTATTTAAACCGATTATTTTTATAAGGATAAAGTTATGACACAACGTGTAATTGAAATGCCAGACTTAGGCATGGGGACATTCCGCTTAGAAGGAAAAACAGCTTATGAATCTGTAAAAATGGCATTAGAAGTTGGCTTTCGCCATATTGATACCGCACAGATTTATGGCAATGAAGAGCAAGTTGGCCAAGCGATAAAAGACAGCAATATCCCTAGAGACGAGCTATTTATTACCACCAAAGTGTGGAATAACAAACTGAATAAAAGCGATTTTATCGCCAGTGTAAAAGAGTCTCTTAACAAACTGCAACTCGATTCAGTCGATTTATTGTTGATCCATTGGCCTGCGCCATCAAACGATGAGCCAATGAGCGAGTATTTAACTGAGTTATTAACGGCAAAGCAGCTAGGATTAACTAAGCATATTGGTGTATCGAACTTCACTATTGCGAATTTAAAAGAAGCCATGCAAACACTGGACTCACGTGAAATATTCACCAACCAAATAGAAGTACACCCTTATTTAACCAATACCAAGTTACGTGCTTTTTGTCAGCAGCATGACATTCATATCACCGCCTATATGCCATTTGTGGTAGGTAAAGTGTTAAACGATCATACCATTATTGATATTGCTAAGAAGCATGATGCAAGCCCTGCACAAGTAGTTATTGCATGGGTAAACGCCAAGGGTATGACGACCATTCCGTCATCAACTAAGCGTAAAAATCTTGAAGATAACTTTAATGATAAAGCCGTAAAACTTGATGAAGAAGACATTGCGCGTATTGATGCTCTCGATTGCGGCGACCGTCAAGCAACCCCAAGTTTTGCACCGCAGTGGGATCAAGACACGTTTTAAGCGTGTTCAATATAAAGTGCAGTGAGTCTGCACTTTTTAATGCAAAGGAATAACTATGTTAACCGTTATAGCAATGCTGTCATGTAAAAACGCTGATGCAGCTACGTTACTTAGTGCACTTGATAACTTACAAAAGTTATCGCGCAAAGAAGTAGGGTGTTTGCGCTACGAGCTGGCTGTGAAAAATAATGACACGCAAACAGATTACATTGTAACTGAACAATGGGCTACAAATGAGCACTTTGAAGAGCATAAGTTAGCGCCGCATTTTAAAATGTTTGGTGAGCAGGCTGGTGATCTACTTATTCACAGTAATATTGATGTGTATAAAACGATTGGTTAATAATATACCCAAACCACCTCAAGATGCAGAATTCAGCGTTTCACAGGTGCTTAATATCAAGGCGTTACTTTGCAAGAATGGCCGTCCCTTTTAAGAAGTAACAACGCTGAGAGTAAGTGCCTGTGAAACGCCCGAAGGGTTGTTTTAAAAGCGATTTATACTGCGTTATTGATTTTAACAATAGAACCACTATTATTTGCAATCAATGCCTTGCCTAAATCGCTTTTAATTCCAACTGAAACTCGCATCTTGAGGTGGTTTGGGTATATAGGGGCAGTGTTTAAAGCCACGTATTTTATATCGAGCTTAGCATGTTAAGCATGGCTTTAATCACGCCTTAGCAGGTGACAATGAGTGAGTCTTGATAACTTACCTAATGTACTGACCTGCGTTTTTGGGTATATAAAGTTATGCCATGGTATTTTTCATCGCTCACTGGTTATATCCGCTTTCTTTGTGTTTATGGCATCGGTGGTCAGTTTTACTTTCATGTAATAAATTTTTAAGTTTTTTGACTGTTGATACTAAATCAAGGAGTCAGTTTATTTATTGTCCAAGATTTAATTTCGGCTTGTATTATATCTAACTCGCCTTAACGTATTTGACTAGTAATCAAAAAAGACCCTATGGATACTGTGAGACTGTTAAATAAAAGTAACAAAGCTTAACGTTTTACACACACATCAAAAGGTCGAATATGCACACAATAAATAAAAAAGCATTATCAATTGCGGTAGCATTGGCTTGCGCATTCCCGTTACATGCCCAACAAGCTGCTACGAATAATCCAACAAATACGAATGAAAACAACACTGCGCAAGAACAAAGTACTTCCTTAGAGATTATCTCTGTAACAGCAACCAAACGTAAAACAAAGTTAATGGAAACCCCTGTTGCCATTACTGCACTATCAGAAGCGGATCTCAGGCAAAATGGCGTAAATAGTGTTAAAGATATTGCCAACCTAGTACCAGGGTTAGATATCTCCACAGCGACGGATCAATCAGCACCTGTTATCTCGATGCGAGGCGTACGCTCAACTAATATTACTGAGCTTGGCGATCCTGCTGTTGGTGTGCATCTTGATGGTATTTACTCGCCAAGAATGCAAGGCGCACTTGCTTTAATGTACGACATTGATCGTGTTGAAGCATTAAGGGGGCCACAAGGCACATTATTTGGTCGAAACTCTACAGTTGGTAGCATTAATGTTATTTCAGCAAAGCCTGAATTTACTCATTTATATGGCTATGTGAACGTTGAAGCAGGAAAATACAACAGCAAAAATATTGATGGCGTAATTAATATTCCAATTAATGACGAATTTGCAGTACGGTTTTCTGGCAAAGGATTAAAACGAGATTCTTACCTTGAGGGTTACTACGATCCTAACCAATACGACTCAAGACGATTAAGCGACGATATACTCAATGCTCCTGTTATCTCAGAGGATTCTTATCAAGGTATTGGTCAAACAGTCACGCAGAGAGAAAACTGGTGGATAGATGGTGCAGGCACTGATCCAGAGGCGCAAAAAGTTCGCCAATTAACCCCCGCAGAAAAAGACGACTTTTATAACAATGCTAATGAATACTCTTTTAGAATTAGTACGCTTTGGGAGCCGTTAGATGGTGGCTTTTCAAATCATACCGTTTTTCAAAAGTACGTTAATAACAGCAATAACAATCTCGATTTAGTTAACTGCGATAAAATTCGTGGTAGAAGTGAAGAGCTGGGCGGCGATTGCACAAACTTTTTACCCAGTGATAATACATATCAAGCTGTTGTGAATGTGCCTGGTAAGCTTAATTTAGATATCACCTATCTTAGAAATACCCTTAACTACGATATAAATGATGAATATTCGCTTGTGTGGCTACTTGGCTATGAGGATATGGAACGCTCTTCAGCACAAGATAGCGAAGTCGGCCTCGATCCTTGGGATGGGGCAACGTACTTTTTAGATGGCACTGGTGCTGAATCTTTTTCTACAGAAGTGCAATTACAATCTGACGAATACGGCGATTTTATTTGGATTGTTGGTGCTAACTATTTCCACGAAAAAACCACGACCTTAGGTTATTACGATAACCCAATGGACGATAAAGCCTTTTGGGATCAACCTGATCGCTCTACAGACGCATTCGCTTTGTTTGGCCAAGGTACATACGATTTAACTGAAAAATTACATCTAACACTTGGTTATCGTTTTAGTGATGAAACGAAAGAAGATAAAGGGGGTAAAACATATCGCTGCTCTAATGCCGATGGCTGCGCCGTAGGTTGGTTAAATAGAACGGATCTAAATAACTTACCAGTTGATTACTACCAAGATCCTTCAATTTATGCGTCATACTTTGCAAACGATAATAAAGGAAGTTGGCAGCATCATGACTTTCGTGTTGGTTTAGACTACGACATTTCACCTGAAACGATGGTTTATACCTACCTTGCCAGTGGTTTTAAAGCTGGTGGAATTGGTGATGTATATGAAGTCGTAAATGATAGAACCGGTGACGTAACACGCTTTGAAACTAAGTTCGATCCAGAAGAAGTACTTACATGGGAGCTTGGCGCTAAATCGAGCTTTTTTGATAATTCATTAAACTTGAAAGCCGCATTTTTCTACACAGATTACACCGACATGCAATACGCATCAGTGGGCTCAATCGGTAATGTAGAACGTTTATCTGTGGTAGAAGATGAAGATGGCTCTCCCGTTTTAGATAGCAATGGCGAGCCGGTACTTGATTTTCAAAACAAGCCTGTGATTGCTTATTACACACAAAATGTTCCTAGTTCAACAATCAAAGGTATTGAGCTTGAGTTTGATTGGAAGCCATACCCAAGCGGGCGTATCACCGGTTATGTAACCTGGACCGATGCCAAAGTGACGGACGATTGGAATACTAAATGGGATTACGATGCTGAGTATCTTTTTGATATTTCTTATGAGGAATCAAAAAATCCTGAAAATACACTGCTATCAACCAACCTTAAAGGTAATAACCTAGCGATGACGCCTAAGTTCACGGCAAACATCAGCTACACACATACATTTGATTTAGGTGAATATGGTTTTATTCATAGTTGGCTTAATGCGAGCTGGAAAGATGAATCGTACTCAACAGTATGGAATGTTGATAAACACTTAGATGATATGGACTTTAGCGTGTCGGACGAGGCGACAAAATACATTGACGATAGCCGAGATGCATTTGCAGTCTATAACGCGTCAATTAAATATGAGCCGCAAGGACAAAGCTGGTACGCAGAAGTATTCGTTAATAATGCCTCTGATGAAACTATTCAATATTGGAATAATACTAGCAAAGGAATTCCAAAAGGCAGCTTTGGCATGCCAAGGTATTACGGTGTAAGAGCTGGTTTTTCATTCTAGATAACCTAACCACAATTAAACTTCCCACAGTCAATATACCACTGTGGGAGGTGTACAATTTAAATAAGGATCAATAATGAAAACTAAGCTTATTAGCTCGTTAGTTGCAGGTTGTGTGTTTATCTCACCTTTTACATATGCCAATTATTTTAAAGATAATTTTTCATGGGGTTACGATAATACCATTTGGAATGCGCGAAGTGGCGACAATGGCTCGCCTTTTGGCTGTGAATTTTCCCCTGCAATGATTAACCCAAGCCAACAGGGGATCACGCTTTCATTATCGCAAGGCGCATGTGCCGAGCTGCAAAGTAATAATTTTTATGGCTTTGGCAAAGTGCAAGGCAGTGTTAAGTCAGGAAATACGCAAGGCACTGTGTCTTCCATTTTTACTTACACATCGTGGTGGGATTCACCCGGCAGAGCATGGCAAGAGATAGATATTGAGCTTTTACCCTCCCTTGGGAACGTTGTTCATACCAATGTGATTTATCAGCCGCAAGGTGGTACTTATCAAAGCTGGGAAAAGGACATCGACTTAAGTCAGTTTGGGCTTGATTACAGAGAAAACTTATTAACTATTGGCTTTGATTGGTCTAGCAACTCGATTCGTTGGTACTTGTACGACGCTCAAGGAAATGAGCAAACATTAAGAGTGCTCTACAAAGACAATGGCGATGGTCATTTAGCTGAAAATGAAATTCCCGCGTATGCATGGCCGATGGATAATACAAAAATAATGATTAACCAATGGAATGGTGATAACTCAACCGAAGGCTATTACTTCCCAGGTCAATACTACGGCAGCCCTTCGTGGGCGTACTATGATTTTATTGAGTACATTCCCCAATAAAATTAAGAAGTTTGTATCTATAAATAGAATTTAATCTCGAAGGTTTTTAATGTCTCAAATCAAATATTCTAAATTATTATTTTGCTTATTGCCCGTAGTTGGGGCGCTTACTTGTCAATATTCATTCAGTGCAGAGCGTGAGCAAGTCAACTGGCCTTATGTAAACACTAAACTTAAACGCGATCCCGCTGTAGAAGCGCAAATTGAACAACTACTGGCAAAGATGACCATAGAGCAAAAAGTGGCGCAAATGATTCAGCCCGAAATTGGTTATTTAAGTGTTGAACAAATGCGCAAATATGGGTTTGGTTCATACCTAAATGGCGGAAATACTGCGCCTTACGGAAATAAACGAGCGGATCAAGCTACTTGGTTAAAATACGCAGATGAAATGTACCTAGCATCAATAGACTCAACGAAAGACGGTATTGCAATACCGACTATTTGGGGTACTGATGCCATGCATGGACATAGCAATGTGTATGGCGCTACGTTATTTCCGCACAATATTGGCTTAGGAGCTGCCCATGATGTCGACTTAATTAAGCGCATAGGCCAAGCAACAGCGAAAGAAGTCTCAGCCACTGGGATTGAATGGAGTTTTGCTCCTACTGTCGCTGTAGTCAGAGATGATCGCTGGGGCAGAACCTATGAAAGTTACTCAGAAGATCCTGAATTAGTTAGGCTGTATGCAGGTAGTATGGTGACAGGTATTCAAGGTGATATAGGCGCTGACTTTTTAAAAGGCAGTAACCGTATTGCAACCGCAAAACATTTTGTGGGCGATGGTGGTACAGAGCGAGGCGTTGATCGCGGAAATACGCTTATCGATGAAAAAGGATTAAGAGATATTCACAGCGCAGGTTATTTTTCGGCTATTAATGAAGGTGTGCAATCAGTGATGGCATCATTTAATAGTTGGAATGGCAAACGTGTACATGGCGATAAACATTTATTAACGGATGTACTTAAAAACCAACTTGGTTTTGATGGGTTTGTAGTCAGTGATTGGAATGCTCACAAGTTTGTAGAAGGCTGCGATTTAGAGCAATGTGCGCAAGCAATTAACGCGGGCGTTGATGTGATCATGGTGCCAGAGCATTTTGAAGCGTTTTATCATAATACTGTTAAGCAAGTGAAAGACGGTGTAATCGCAGAATCAAGAATTAACGATGCCGTTAGGCGCTTTTTAAGGGCTAAAATCCGCTGGAATGTGTTTTCGAAGAGCAAACCATCAGCGCGACCTGAATCACAACACCCGCAGTGGTTAGGTGCTAATGAGCATCGCACTTTGGCAAGAGAAGCGGTTCGTAAGTCACTCGTTCTGTTAAAAAACAACGAAAACGTGCTGCCAATCAAAGCGAGTAGCCGCATCTTAGTTGCCGGCAAAGGCGCGAATGCAATTAATATGCAAGCGGGTGGCTGGAGCGTTTCTTGGCAGGGCACAGACAATACCAATAGTGACTTTCCAAATGCGACCTCTATTTATGCGGGTTTACAGTCGCAAGTAACAAAAGCGGGTGGTGAGATCACTTTGAGCGAGTCTGGTGAGTATACTAGCAAGCCAGATGTAGCCATTGTTGTTATTGGTGAAGAACCTTATGCAGAATGGTTTGGTGACATCGAGATGCTTGAGTTTCAGCATGAAACTAAACATGCACTTGCGTTATTAAAGCAGCTTAAAGCTGATAATATTCCTGTAGTAACGATATTTTTAAGCGGCCGCCCGTTGTGGGTTAATAAAGAGCTCAATGCATCGGATGCCTTTGTTGCTGCTTGGCTACCAGGCTCTGAAGGTGAGGGCGTTGCAGATGTACTATTAACTAATAGCGAAGGTAAAGCCCAGTTTGATTTCAGCGGTAAGTTGAGTTTTTCATGGCCTAAATATGATGACCAATTTACGTTAAACTTAAACGATGCTGACTATGACCCATTATTTGCTTATGGCTATGGCTTAACTTATCAGGACAACATAAATGTGCCTGTTTTGAGTGAGAAAACCAGCCCTAAAAAAATTGTTAATAGTGACTCACATCCGCTGTTTGTAAGAAACTTAGCCAAAAATATGACTTGGCAACTGGCAGATACAAGCACAGAAAAGGTGTTAGCCAGCGGTGCATCTGCAACCAGTGGCGATAAACAGAGTTTACTTATGCAATCAGTCAATTTATCTTATCAAGAAGATGGCCGTGGCTTTAATTGGCGCGCACAAGCCGCTGTTAGCTTGAGTTTTTTAAAGCCTGAACAGCTAGATAGTAAATTTAGTGCAGGTTACCTTGAATTAAAAATGCGCATAGATAAAGCTCCAGAACAAGGAGCAAACTTGCAAGTCATGTGTAGCGAAAATCATTGCTTAAGGAATATTGATTTTTCATCGTTTTCACAATTAATGACAGACAAAAGTTGGCATACTCTAGCAATCCCTTTGCACTGTGGTGATAGCGGACTTGCTGAGCAAAAAATAACAGACGCGCTGCGCATTACCAGTCAAAATTTAAGTTTAGCAATTGCTGATGTGGTGTTGACTATAAAACCGAGTAATGACTCATTATCATTAACGTGTGCAAAGTAATACCCTATGGCTGTTGATTAACGTTTATTAATCAACAGCCTATAACATTGGATTTAATAATGTGAATAGTAATAACCCTAGAAGTCAGTTGTTCTGGTTATTCCAAAGTTGTGGTTGGATTGTCTATGCAATGCTGACCGAATTAATGATAAAAATACCAAGCGAAGAGCCATGGACAATACATATACCGCATTTAATTATTGATGTAGTGTGTGGCTTTTTGATCACTTTAACGTTAAGACGATTTTACAACTTTTTTAGTCAGCAAGAGCTCAAAGTTAAAGTCGCGTTACGTATTATGCTGCTTCTAATTGCAACATTACTCTGGACGCAAATTAAATGGATTTCCTTGCAGTGGTTATATGGTAACTGGTGGCTTTCAATGTCATGGTTTGACTTTGGTACATGGACGTCAGCCTCGTTAACCATGCTTTCAACATGGACTGCCTTTTATTACGGGATCAAAATTTATTTAGATAATCTTGAGCAAACTCAAAAGGCCGCAGAAGCTACCCATTTAGCGAAAGAGTCACAGCTAAAAATGCTTCGATATCAGCTTAACCCGCATTTTATGTTCAATAGTATTAACGCCATTTGCACGTTAATATTGAAAAAAGAAAGCTTGCAGGCAGTAAACATGCTTGAAAAACTATGTGACTTATTGCGCCATAGTTTATATACCGACCCACTTGAAAAAGTAGCTATCAAAGAAGAAATCGCAATGTTAAGAACCTACTTAGATATAGAGCAATGCCGATTTGCTGACAAGCTAGAGGTTAATATTAGCGTTGATGAACCATGCAACGATTTATTAATACCTTCTTTATTAATTCAACCATTGGTAGAAAACGCGTTAAAACATGGTATGCGAGCAGATCAAAAAATGGTGATCACAATTAATGTTGAAAAAACAAAATCCGCATTGCTCATTAAAGTTGCTGATACTGGTAAAGGCTTTGATGATAATAAAAAAACCAAAAGAGGCATCGGCTTGGCTAATTGTGAGCAACGCTTAAAATTAATATATGGTAATAGTCACCGAATTGAAAAAGGCAATGCGACTACCGGTGGTGCGTGGTTTTGTATCTCTCTTCCAATTAATGGTTTGCAATCATGATTCAATTAAAAACGTTACTCGTTGATGACGAATACAGTGCTATTGAAGGTTTGCGTATTCGCTTAGAAGCCTTTGCTGAAATTGAAGTGATTGGCAGTGCACAAAGTGTTGATGAAGCAATTAAAGTACTTAACGAATATGATGTAGATTTAGTGTTTCTAGATATAGAAATGCCAACAAAGTCAGGTTTTGAATTAATTAAACATTTTCAACCAGAGAGCTGCCCTGCGGTTATCTTTGTTACGGCATTTCATCAACATGCTGTTAAAGCTTTTGAGGTGAGGGCGCTGGATTATTTACTTAAGCCCGTTAAGTTAGCTCGCCTTGCAGAAGCCATTGAAAGAGTTATTAAAACCCAAAAGCTAAACAGAAAAACCGAACTTATTGAAGTGCACCAATCGCTGGTGATCAATGAATCCCAACCACTAGAAGTGGCGGGTAATTCTGACTATAAGTTTGAAGCCGAGAATTTAGTTATTCAAGATGCTAAAAACCCAATTCAAATTATTCCGTTTAAAGATATTTTATGGATTGATGCGGCGGGGGATTATATGTGTGTACACACACCTGCTGAAACACACGTAATGCGTGCGCGTTTAAAAGAGCTTGAAAAAAACACCTTGCCTGAAGATTTCCTGCGAATACATAAATCAACGATTGTAAATTTAAGCCATATAAAGCAACTTAATCCACTTAGAAACTCTGAATACACGGCTGTATTACAAAGTGGTAAAACACTTAAAGTCAGTCGTACCTATAGTAAAAATTTAAAGAGTTTGTTCAAATAATAAATATTGAGAGTAGTAAACTATAGCTGCAACAGTTTGTATAATAGGCATTTGTTACGCTATCTCAGGTCATAAATTATAAGGACTTTAAATTTCTATGGCAAAACCTCAGCTTTTTTGGATTATTTTAATATTATTGATTACCTGTTTTATGCCTTGCGGTTTTTTCATCTGGTATGAAAGTGTGGATCCCGCATTTATCCCTAATGCTAATTACAATTTTATTTTACGATGGGTTTTACCCTCTCTGACAGTGCTGACGATTGGTTACCTTTTGAGTCAGTATAAGAATTTTGCTCAAGTGAAGGAAAGCTTAGATAAGCATTTTATTGCTGAGGGACGTTTAGTTAAGTATTTTACGCTGCTTTTTAGTCCCGTGTTTATTTACTTTTACTTTTGGACATTCATCAATATCCCAATACAGTTATGGGCAAATTATCAATTGGCTGAGTATTGGTCGCAAGAATATTTATTAGTTGAGGCAACAACATGTAGTAGTGACTATGAGCCGCACTGCGTAGAATTAAAGTTTTCCGATTTAGCAAGTGAAGAAACACATTCAATAAGATGGTATTTAGATAAAGCTGAATTATTAACGCTCAAGAATAAAAGAGTAAATCTGGTCGGTGAAAAAAGTTATTTTGGTTATATTATCAATACAATACAGTGGTGATCAAAGCTTTAAAAGGCATTATTGTGATTTGTGGTGGTTATAAAAAGGCCTAAACTACCCCTGCCATTTTGCAGGGGTAGTATAAATTGGTTAACCGCGATTATGCTCGCGAGCGTAATCAATATTGGGCCCTTTAGGGACGATTTGCGTTGGGTTGATCATGGTATGACTAAAATAATAATGTCGTTTGATATGATAAAAATCAACGGTTTCTTTAACGCCAGCAACTTGATAAAGCTCACGTAAGTATTCACTCAGTGCCGGGTAATTTTCGATAGTACGCAGATTACATTTAAAATGCCCAACATACACACTGTCAAAGCGTATTAGCGTGGTGAATAATCGCCAATCTGCTTCGGTTAGGGTGTTGCCCACCAAATAGCGCTGCTTGAGTAAAATACTTTCGACTTTGTCTAATGCAGTGAATAAGTCATTAAATGCCTCTTCATAGGCTTTTTGAGTGGTCGCAAACCCAGTACGATACACGCCATTATTAATGTTGTTGTACACCAGCTCATTAATTGCATCGATTTCAGCGTGCAAGTTATTTGGGTAAAAGTCTAGTTTATTGCCAGTTAAATCATTGAAGGCGCTGTTAAACATGCGAATGATTTCAGCAGATTCATTACTGACTATTTTATTTTGCTGTTTATCCCAAAGCACAGGCACAGTTACTCTTCCGGAATAATCTGCTTTATTTTCGGTGTATATTTGATGCATAAATTGCTTATCAAAAAGTGCATCTCCAGTGCTGTGGTTGTTTTTATCAAACGTCCAACCGTTATCTAACATATCTGGGCTAACCACAGAGACATCAATATAGTCTTCAAGGCCTTTTAATTTTCTAAAAATCAAGGTGCGGTGCGCCCATGGGCAGGCTAATGAAACATATAAATGATAACGGCCTTTCTGTGCCTTAAAGCCCGCCTCACCAGTTGGGCCTGCGCTGCCATCTTTGGTTATCCAGTTACGTAATTGTGCAGACTCGCGTTTAAACTCACCATCGCTTTTATCGGTGTCGTACCACTTGTCTTGCCAGTTACCGTCGACTAGTAATCCCATAATTGACTCCTATATCGTGTTTTAAAAGCTACCAAATTTACCGCTTTGGTAATCACTAATTGCTTCTCGTAATTGAGCTTGCGTATTCATCACAAACGGGCCCATGTGAGCAATAGGTTCATTAAGCGGATCACCGGCTAAAATAAGTACCCCAGCGCCGCTTTGCGAGCTAAATTTAATATCACTACCGGACTCTAAAATAAGTAGGCTGCCAGCCATTACTGGACCACCTTGTTCGGTGTTGATAGAGCCGGTATGAATATAAATCATCACCTTGCTTTGTATCAGAGGTGGGTGGGCAAACTCAGTGCCTACAGGTAATGTTACATCTGCTAGCATGCCATTGGCTGCTAGTTCTTGTAGGCTTGAAACCTGAGTTTGCTGGTCAAATTGCCAACTGCCAGCCAGTGCTTTTAGTTCAACACCTTGACTATTTTTATGTTCAGGTGCAGGGTGCTCAGTAGTATCTTGATATTTCGGTGCTCTGAGCTTTTCAGTGCTTGGCATATTGAGCCAAATTTGAAAGCCATGCATCCCCTCAATCGCATCGGCAAGTGGCATTTCGCTATGGATAACGCCAAAGCCGGTACTCATCCATTGCACGTCACCTGCGCGAATAGCTTTTTTATTGCCCATTTGATCTTGGTGTTCAAAGCCGCCTTTAATAATGTAGGTAAAGGTTTCGATACCACGATGCGGGTGGGCAGGAAACCCACCCATAAAGTCACTGTGATCGTCGGATTTTAATTCGTCGATCATTAAAAAAGGATCTAAATGCTTACCATCAAAGCCTGGTATCCGGCTAATATTTACGCCATCACCATCTTGGGTTGCATGGCTATTGAGTTGCTTTATTACTTTCATTGCTTTGCTCCGAATCTTGTATGGTATTATTTAAACACAATAAAATTAAACAACCATGGGTATAAATAGCACTATTCATTCGTTTTAACAGAACGTTCTGATTTTTGTTTTTTCGTTAGGTTATCCGCTACAAAAGCCCCGCGATTGCCAGACTGATGTGCAGGTCCCACGGTGCTATCAACCATGGTTTGCTGTTCGGTGCTGGCATTAATTGCAGCGCCAAAAATAATAATATAGGCGCTGATATACAACCACATCAACATGATCACGACCCCGGCTAAAGAACCATAGGTCTCATTGTATGAAGCAAACTGTGACACATAATATGAAAACCCTAATGATGCGATGATCCAAAGCCCAGTAGCCATTACTGAACCAGTTGTAACCCAACGCCACTTTGCCGCTTTTCTATGGGGTGCATAACGATATACAAAAGCTAAAGCAAAATGAAAAGTCGCTGCTAGTAACAGCCAAGTGAGTAATTTGATCACCGTATCGATACTGTTTTCTAGACCAACAATATTAAGTGCGATAGGCAATATACCAATGATTAATAATGCGATTACGGCGACCAATATAGCGCCAATAGAGAATAGAAAGCGCACTAAAAGCGCTTTGAAAAACTGCCTTTTGGTTTGCTCATGGTAGGTAATATTGCAGGCTGTGATCAGTGCTTGGCAGCCCTTACTGCTACTCCATGTGGTTAATAACAACGTGCTTAATGCACTAACACTTAACACTTTTTGTGATTGTTGGGTAACTTCAGATACCTGTTGTAGAACGATTTCTCGGCTGCTTGGTGGCAATAAAGTAATAAACTTACTAATCTGTTCACTAACATCCGCCGTAGAGGCGAAATAAGCATACAGCGAAACACAGGCTGCCAGTGCTGGAAAAATAGCGAGTAATGCGTAAAAGGCGACACCAGCGGCAACAAAGGATAAGTTATCTTGCGACATACTTTGATATACCCGCTTGCTGATATCCCACCAGCCCAGCAAGGGGATCTCGGTTGGTTTATCTGCTGTGTAGCCACGTGGTTTATGTGCCATATTTTATTCCTTGCTGGTGGTTATTAGTCACTATTTATTAGAAGTTAGGGTGCAAGGTGCTTGCCAGCTTAAGTTGGCGTTTAATTTGCTTCTACAGAATTAATGGTTTCATCAATAAAGAGCGCATGAGTTACATATGGAAATAATGAATAGTATTAATAATCAAATTATTAGCGCATTAAAAATACAAACAACGAGTACCAATGCGGATCCTTTAGCGCCAGTATCTTGGCAAGGTATAAACTCACAAATTGCGCATTTTTTACAAAGTGCTTGGCAAATGTTACCCGCTCTCACTTTAGGTATAGCAGCAATAATCGTGTGCTATTTTTTAGCAAAGCCTGTGTCTTATTTATTAGTGAAACCTATTGGCTATGTAAGTGAAAGGCGGTTATTGCATGTTGTTGCTCGTCGCTTTATTAGTACTGTGATCATTTTGTTTGGAGTTTATTTATTTTTACGCTTAGCAGGCTTAAGTGAATTTGCCGTGGCGATAATGAGCGGTACTGGATTAGTTGGGCTAATCTTAGGTTTTGCATTTCGTGATATTGCAGAGAACTTTATATCGAGCATGCTATTAAGTGTGCAACGTCCTTTTCGTATTGATGATGTTATTGAAGTCGATGGCTGCTTAGGGGTAGTAAAAAAGGTCACTGCGCGGGCGACCACATTAGTTGATTTTGATGGTAATCATATTCAAATACCTAATGCGACTGTTTATAAAAATGTGATTAAAAATCTTACTGCTAATCCGAAAATGCGCGGTCACTATAAAATAGGCATAGGTTACGATAACGATATACGTAACACTCAGCAGTTAGCGCTGAGTTTAATGGATAAACAAGCTGCTGTGCTAAAAGATCCGGCTCCACAGGTGTTACTTGATGAATTAGGCTCAGCCACTATCAATCTCAGTATTTACTTTTGGGTTAATAGTGAGCAAAACAGCCCGGTTAAGGTAGCGTCGCAATTGATGCGTGAAATGGTTAATAGCTTTAACGCGCATGGTATTAGTATGCCTGATGATGCTCGTGAACGGATTATTTTAAATGCACCAAGTGAGCAAGCACAAAAGACTCCGGAACAACCCACTACGCAAGATCAAAAAGTCAAACCGATTGCGCATCTGGATGCTGGTATTGATGATGTGAGCAGTGATGCTGATGAAATTCGTGAACAAGCTGAGCGCTCTCGCGATCCCGAGCAGGGTAACAATATTATTTAACTTGCTCTTTAAATAATATACTTAGTTTAATGGCTGTGGGTTCGGCAATTTTATTTAGCAAAGACTGAGGTATCGCTCGAGGAGAAAGTTTTACTGAAGATAGTTCATGTATGGATTGGTTATGTTTTTACCATCAATCTACTGTTGCTTTGTTATTACTGTCGCTTATCTTCCTCTAGACGATTAATTACCACAAAGTGGTTCACTGTTTTTGTGGGCTGCTCGCCGATAGCGTATACTGTTGTGCTTGTAATTTTGACTTATCTATTTTGTGCTAACGGATCAGTTTAAATTTCACCGTTTTCTTACTCCTTTCTAAAATGATATTAAATAAATGAATGATATAACAGTAGCAACTCATAACGGTAATTTTCATGCGGATGATGTGTTTAGTATCGCCGCACTTAGGCATATTCTTCCTACTTTTAAACTTATACGTACCCGTGATTTAGAATTAATCGCGCAAGCTGACATAGTGATTGATGTTGGCGGCGAATATGACCCAGCTGCTGGACGTTTTGATCATCACCAACGTGGCGGTGCCGGCGAGCGTGAAAATGGCATCCCATACTCATCATTTGGTTTAATTTGGCAAAAATATGGTTTAGAGCTGTGTCAGGGTGACCAAGATGTTGCGCATGCAGTTGATGCCGGTTTGGTATCGACCATTGATGCGATTGATTGCGGTCATGTTGAAGGTGTATCGAAAGGGATCAGTCTTAGCCAAACAATTTCAATGTTTAACCCAACATGGCAAGAGGAAAGTGACTTTGATCGTTGTTTTGATGAGGCGGTTGAATTTGCATCGCGTGTTTTAACACGTTTTATTGCAGCAGCCAGTGGCGGCATTAATGCTAAAGCAATCGTCGCTAAAGCGATTGATAACGCAGATGATGCAAGAGTGATTGTATTAGAGCAATATACGCCGTGGAAAAAAACCGTGCATGCTTTATCGCAAGAAGCGTTATACATGGTTTATCCATCGCATTCAGGCAAATGGATTTTGCAAACGGTGCCTGTTGAACCGGGTTCATTTGAAGACAGAAAGTCACTACCAAAAGCATGGGCTGGTTTATCAGATGCTGCATTTCAAGCGCAAACGGGCATTGATGACGCAATGTTTTGCCACAATGGCTTGTTTATCGCTGGCGCAGAATCATTTGCAAGTACCATGAAACTTGCTGCTATGGCGTTGCAAGACGAATAAAACGAAGTCACGGTTATTAAAAAGGGGGGGTAAGCGCTGTACTGGCTTCCCCCCTTTTTGTATTAGTGCCTAAAGTTTTCTAGCAACGCTGGAATACCTGGCAGCATGCCCACCATGGCCATAACACTGGTCAATAATACAAACATAAACAGCGGAATGATCCAGCGACTCATATGGGTCAGCTCAGAGCTGCGCTCTTTACAGCCAATTAAGCCTAAGTTATCGAGCAGCATGGTCAGTGACCAGCCAAACGCTGGGTTTACTAACGTTGAAGCAAATACCACAATAGCTGCTGATTGCGTGGTTTTACCTTCGCGAGTCATTTCCATACCTGCCTCAAGCAGTGGGATAAATACACCCACTATTAACGCCACACACAGTACCGGTTGCCAAATGGCGAGATCCATTGGATAACCCCATATACCTGCAATTACACAAAAAAGTGCGGTTAAAATTGCACCAGCTGGAATAGGGCGCTTAGCAATCGCGGCAGGCACAATATACGTGCCCCATGATGAGGTGAAGTTAGACCCACCTAAAATAGAGCCAAAGGTTTGCCTAACTGATGCACTGAGCATAGTATCGTCAATGTTCATTTGCACTTTTTCAGTGCGTTTTGGGTAGCTGATCTTTTGGAATACTTGATGGCCTAAAAAGTCTGGCGACCACATGGCCACTGCCAGTATGGCAAAGGGCAATACGACTACAAAGCTTTCAAGAGTCGGCAAACCTAACATCCAACCGGTGTTTTCACCCCACCAATACATAGGGTTCATATTTGGTAACCCAGGGGCGGTTTTAAATTCAAACGGCGCACCTAAGGCAAAGGCCGTTAAACCACCAATAAGGCAGCTGAGCGGCACAGCTAACCAACGTTTTTTAAAATGTTCGAGTAGCGCGTACAGTAAAATAGTGGCCAAAATAACGATGAAGGCAATGTGGGTCATTTGAATTTGTTCAGCCCATGCAAACAGTTTCTTTACTTGCGATATAGTGCCTATGAATCCTAAGTAAAGTAATAATCCGCCGCACACCCCTTTACTGGTTAGTCGTGCCAACAAACTGCCGCCTTTACTGATGGCAAGCAGTAACCCTAAGGCGCCAATTAGTAGCCCGAATGCCATTGGGTGTCCGCCTGCTGCAACAACAATGGGAATTAATGGAATGAGTGGTCCGTGGGTTCCCGCTAAGTTAGCAGTGGGTAAAATAAAACCTGAAAACAAGATGATAAAAATAGCCACTATGAGTAACTCATAGCGTACGTTTTCTAACACAAAGGCGTCACTTAAACCAAGCGGTGCGGCAAAGGTGGCGGCAATAGCGCCTACCATAACAACTTTACCAATTGTCCCTGCCATAGCGGGAATCGTGTCTTCAAATTCGAAGCGGTAATCCCGAAAAGGCAAGTTAGGACGCCAGCGCTTTGGCTGCATAATTTGCAGTTCATGCTCGAGATAATCGTCTCGACTGGCAAACTCAGAGCTTGGTTTATGAAGATTTTTATAGCTATCGGAAACGGTTTGAGTATCGCTTACCTGCTCAGCTTGGGATGACGTGTCATCTTTTGGCGTGGTTGTCATGAATTCTCCTGCAACATTGTTGCTAACTCAAAATAAAAAAAACAGCTTGTATAAAGCAATGAATATTGAATCGATAGAATAAAGTAGAGGTTTATCAATTACGATTAGGCAAAGGTCGAGCATGACGGATTAAAGTAGCTTGGCGCAGGTATAGCCAGCAGAGAAGAAAATATTCAAAAGTT
The DNA here is from genome assembly GCF_014164365.1 of Pseudoalteromonas sp. SG43-6. Classification (NCBI taxonomy): domain Bacteria; kingdom Pseudomonadati; phylum Pseudomonadota; class Gammaproteobacteria; order Alteromonadales; family Pseudoalteromonadaceae; genus Pseudoalteromonas; species Pseudoalteromonas sp. SG43-6. The sequence continues at coordinate 24,729 of NZ_JACJEZ010000025.1, read as the reverse complement.
AATTTCTATTGTTAATAATCAATACCTTATTTTCATATTTGTTGTTTATTGCTTTGAAAAAGCCAGTTATACGGCATGCATTAATGAATTACTGGGTGCTAAGTCTTTAGTCTAATGGCTAGGAGCTCACTCAAAGCTAAGCTCTGTTTTATTCTGTATAGCCGCCAGGGCGACTGTCTTGCATTAATAGATCTAGTTTTCTTTGTGCTTTTTTATAGTTATCTAAATCGATTACTTCAATCATTTCGCATTCGTCTCTTACCATTTCGGTGATAAGGCTAGGATAGTGGCGGCAATCTTCAGGGCGGTCTAAATAAATACTGCAGGTATATTTATTTGCGGCGAGGGGATTTATTTTTGGGGCTATTTCAAGAAAAGGGCATTGGCTTAGTTTTACTCCCGATTGTGGGTCGTGCCATATTTGGTTATTTTTAACGAACTCAAAGATTTCGGGGTTAAATATCTCCCATAGATCAATCTCTTCTTGCGTGGCGCTCAGATCGCCACCACCGTATTTAATACAGCATTTACCACATTGATTACATTCTTTCATGGTTCGCTAATTTGTAAGATGGACTAATTCTAGTGTAACACCGATTTTTTTAGTGCAGCTGTGTTTTTGCAGGGGTAATTTGTCAGATGCTATTTTATTTACAACAAGGTCAATTTTGTTCAATACATGGCTTATTGCAACAACAGATAATAAACGCCACTTTAAATAACCTAAGTATACGTTATGACTTTATCAGTGATCATCTCAATGGCACTATTTGCCTTGGCGGCGTCTATATCACCCGGGCCAGTTAACCTTGTTTCGTTAAGTAGTAGTGCGCGATATGGGGCAAAAAAAGGCTTAATATTTGTGACTGGTGCTACCTTTGGTTTCATTGCATTATTTTTGTTTATTGGTTTTAGTTTGCATTATCTCATTGCGCAATTAGCCTGGATCACTGGTGTATTACAATGGCTCGGTATCGCTTTTTTACTTTATCTCAGTTATCAATTATTTATCGATGATGGCGGCCTCACAGCTGACGCTAAGCAAAATGCCCCTACCTTTATGACAGGTGTGATCATGCAATGGCTTAACCCTAAAGCGTGGTTGGCTTCTTTATCAGGCATTGCAGCATATAGTCCAGGGGCGCAAGGATTTGAACTGGTTACTTTTGCAAGTTTATATTTACCTATTTGTTGGTTATCACTTGGCTGTTGGGTTTGGCTAGGTATACGGCTCGGGCAGCATTTTCAAAGCCCAGCTAAAATGCGAGTGATGAATAAAATTCTTGCACTATTACTGGCTGGCAGCTGCTTTTTATTATTGATTTAGTGGTTTTAATTTACAGTGATAAAGTACGGCGATATTGCTCGGGAGTTGCCGCTACGCGTTGTTTAAAGACCCGCTGAAAATGCGCTTGATCACTAAAACCTGCACTGTGAGCGATACTTGCTATTGGCTGGCCTTGTTTTAGTGCTTGCTGACCTAATTGAATACGACGATTTAACCGATAAGCGTGCGGAGTCATATTAAAATGACGTTTAAAAGCGCGCACTAAATAACTGCTGCTAAAGCCAAAAAGTTTACTGATTGTGTTAATTGATTGGTCTTCAAAACAGTGCTCATTCAGGTAGTTCGCTACTTGATATAGCTTATTTTCAGGTAATAACGTTTGCTCGTGTAATGGCTCAACGCAATCAAGGTACGTAAATAATTGCACGAAGTAACTACTTAGCAACGTGCGCTTTTGTGCTGCGGTAAACGTATTTGTCATTAGGTTTTGGCACAAGATAACAAAGTCCTGATAAAGCTGTGGTAGTAGCACTGTATCCAAGCGACTTCCTTGCCAGTTTTGTTGCTTTGTGACGCCAGACTCGAACAATAACGCTGCTAACCAATTTTTATCTATATGCATCATGTAATAAGCCCACACTGAGTTTTGCTTTGGATTACAGGCGTGGACTTCATCAGGGTTCATTAATACTAAATTACCATGTGTTACTTGATGTAGACGATCTTCACAAATGAATTCACTTTGCCCCGCTAAAATTGCGCCAATTGACCATTGCTGGTGGGAGTGGGGAGCATAAGTGACTTTGCGGCCATCTAATACTTGGCGCAGCTCGACAAATGGTAACTCGGGGTCGCGCCAAAAAATAGGGTGTGTTGTTGGGAGCATACTATTTTCCACAATTGAAAACCTATTTCCAGTATACCCCTAGTTGTAGTGTATAAATCTACCCTCAGACTAAATTATTCACCAAAAAATCAGTGAGTAACTGCGTCACTTAGCTACATGCAATTGTGTGCTGAGCGGGTGTGTTTTTTAGGTATCACTATTGGTCTGTTTGCACCCGTTAGAGCATAACGCAGATACTTAATTTTGGTATTTCCAGTACGGCGGGTTGCCATAAACTTCACTAAAGTAATCAATACATACTCGAACATTTAATGGTGGCTGTCGTGTATTAGGGTAAATTGCAGTAATGTTTTGTGGTCCCGTTTTGATTGTTGGCGCAAATTCACTTAAGAGTGAAACAAGAGTGCCTGTTTTTAAGCTTTCACCAATTAACCAATCAGGGAATAATACAATTCCCATGTCGTTCAAAGCCCCGATAAACAGTGTTTCAGCGTTGTTAGATACTAAAGTCGGTATTACACTTTGCTGCTGCCATGACGAATTAATTTTGAATAACCAACGATTTTGCCCCGATGAACCGCGATAAATTAAGCCCTGATGTTGACTAAGATCAGCTGGCACTTTTGGTGTGCCATATTTTTTCAGATAAGCAGGAGATGCGGCTAAATGATAAGTTTGCAGTCCTAATGTTTTAGCATGTAACGATGAATCTGCAAGAGATCCGATACGAAAAATCACGTCAGCGGCATCAATATGCGGATCGATAAAATCATCGGTTTGAGTCAACTCTACTTGAATTTTCGGATAGCGATTTAAAAACTCACCAAGCCAAGGCGCTATGTGTTTTTGTCCGAAAAAAACCGGCGCATTAATTCTTATTAACCCTTTGGGTTGAGTTGCTCTATCTTGCAGCTCGTTACGTACTTCGTTGAGTTGCTCGGTCATTGAGCGCGCATAATCATGAAAAATTCGGCCCGCTTCGGTTGGCATTATTGCTCTTGTGTTACGGTAAAAAAGTTGCTGACCAAGGGCATCTTCAAGTTGCAAAATTACTCTAGAGACCATAGAAGGCGATACATTTTCATGTCGAGCAACAACAGAAAAGCTTTTACATTTATACACGGCGATAAAAAATTTTAACGCTCTGATATTGATCGAACTGAAATCATTCATTTGTGCAAATCCTGCAAAAGTATTTCTTATATAATCCCATTTTTCGCGTTAAAGCTCTAGGTTATTATTTATTCCTTATTAATAGGAGATTTGCATGCAGTTTATTTTGATTTTAATTGTCGTTATGGGAGGAATGGGGCTGTCTGTAGAAGCAGGCTTATTGGGCCCTTTAGGTGGTGAGGTTGGAGAATTATGGGCCACATTTAGTGTGTTTGGTGTTGGTGCTGCTCTTACCTTTATGTTGATGCTATTTTTTAGTCCTCGGAATAGCCCATCTTTTTTCAAACAACCATCATGGACATTGTTAGGTGGCGTGTTGGGGCCTGTTTATGTCGTTATATTGACGTTCACAGCACCTGTGATAGGTATTGCTATGACGATGATCAGTATCTTGATGGGACAAATAGCGAAAAGTTTGCTGATAGATCATTATGGTTTATTTGGTAGTCAACATCGCCAGATTGACCGTAAACGGCTTATGGCACTATTTTTTATTGTCATTGCATTAATTCTGATGGCACAAGGTTAGGGGACGCTAATGACTATAATTATGATAATTCTGGCGGTGATTGGTGGTGCAACCTTGAGTATTCAGGCTGCCATTAATGGCCAATTAGGAAGTAAAGTAGGTGTTTTTCGCTGCGCATTTTTAACCTTTTCGGTGGGTGCGTTGATCACCGGGTTACTTATCTTTTATTTTGAACCTAGGCATGCGCTAACCCTGTTGGATGTGCCAAAGTGGCAATTATTAGGGGCAATGTGTGGAGTACCCTATATCGTGATAATGGTGTTTGCTGTGCAGCGAATTGGCACCGCAGTCGCAACGGTTGCGGTAATATTCGGTCAATTATTTATGAGTATGTTAATTGATAATTTTGGTTGGCTTGGTAACGATGTGATTGCTTTTTCGCCAAGTCGTATTGGCGCTGTAATATGTTTGGGTATTGCGCTGTATTTTATTCATGCAAGTGGTAAAGATACAGCAAAAACTGAGAGTTAGCCTTGAAACAATAAAAATTTGGCTGAGGTGATAACTTGTAACAGGGGGGTTATCACCTGATTTGAGCTGAGATTTTTTCCCCGCCTTAGGCTTGATACGCTTTAGAATGAATCATTTTAGTCTCGAGTGTATTAGAATAGTACGCTCTCGGCCTTGTATTTTCTTTCGTTTCGCTTTGAGTTGTTGTTCTTAGCCATGCAAGATAGTTAATTTGGCTGTAATTTCTAACAAAAGGTAATGAAAGAATAATGAATACAAAACTGTATAAATCAGTATTGAACTTAGCCGGTGAGCTAATGAATGCTGCACAGCAGCAAGATCAAGTTACGTTCGATTCACTCTATGGGCAGCTAAAAGCACTGTGTATTGAGCATGAAAATACTGAGAAAGATCATCCTGTACAGTGGGAAACGCTCGCTGATTTTACCGATGAGTTTGCCGATGCGTTGTTGATCTATGAAAAAGCATTAGCTAAAGCTAACGCCATCAATGCGAAAGATTATATGTCGTCAATTGGTTATGCGATGGCAACTATGCATGTTGAACTAGGGCAAACCGAAGCTGCTATCGTAAGTTTACAAGCTGCGCAGGTTAGCGCAAATAAAATTCCTGATAAAGCGCTGAAGGCTGAAATAGCTCAGCTACTACAACAATTACAGTAAAATTAGCTCGTTGATTATGTTTAAGAGGTCACAATAAATGGATGTTACGCTAGGCACTAGCCCTGAACTGATTGCGCAAGCGCATGCTATTCGCCACCAGGTATTTGTGATCGAACAAAGTATTCCTAAGCAGTTAGATTTAGACGGTTGCGACGAACGAGCTGTGCATGTGGTGGTAACAGATGGCGGTGCTTTAGTCGCTACTGCGCGGTTAGTGAAACGTAACCCACGGTGTGGCGTTATGGCAAGGATTGCAGTGTTAAAGCAATACCGAGGATCCGGCATTGCTAAATTGGTTATTAATGCCTTGTTATCACATGCTGGTAAAATTGGCCTTGAGATCATTGAAATTCATGCACATGCCTATTTGCAAGGCTATTACGAAAGTTATGGTTTTAAATATATTAAAGATGTTGAAATAGTTGGCGAACACCAACTTATTGAAATGCAATGCAGTTTAAAAAGTGAAGTGAGGTAACGCCGTAATGCGCGACGAATTAAGGACTAAGATCATTCAAGTTTGTGACAAAAAAATAGCGGCGAAGGGAGGTAATGTTGGGCTGTCATTTTATGCTTTTTTTGCCAACAAAAATGATGATCCAGAATTACTTATGGAAGCTGCGACATGGTGGATACAAACCCACCAATTAGATCACTTTGTTAAAGCGCAGATCATTAAAACCATGATTGAAAATAATCTGTAATAGCGTGTAGATATTTGATTGTATATTAACCACAATAGCGGTTGAGATATTTATTTTAGTGGGGAATAGGGCTGGTGGTTGGTAGTTGGATTGCCCAAGGGTTTGGTTTACTGAGCTTTGTTTTAGCATTGGTGTGCTTTTATCAAAAGGATGATCGTCGTTTAAAAATAATGATGGTGGTGATGAATCTAAATCATGCACTGCACTTTTATTTACTCAATGCTATCACTTCATCATTGTGCTGTTTATTTTCAGCGGGGCGTACAGCCGTATCAATGCGGGTGAAATCGGTGTGGATAGCAGCCATTTTTATTATTTTAACCGTGGTTATCGGTTATCTAACAGCCCAGCAATGGACGGATTACCTTGCGATTGTTGCCGCCTGTTTGGGTTGTTTTGCACTATTTTGCTTAACGGGCATCAAAATGCGTGTTTTGCTGTTTGCAGGATCGTGCTTATGGTTGGCAAATAATATAATTGTTGGCTCTATTGGCGGCGTGTTATTGGAAGCGACTGTTATTGTTATTAATTTATCGACTATTTATAGACTACATAAACAACGCTTTACTTGTGAGGCGCTGACTGAACACGGTTGATAATAAAGGGCTTAGCAAAGCCCTTCACAGTAAATGTTAGTTATTGTCTGGTTAACTCAAACATTTGATTTTCTGCTCCTGAGGTACATGTCCATTGCAGAATATTAGCATCATCGGCAGTTTTGCTGTCTGCGACGTCTAAGCACAACTCACTATTTCGGTTGATGATACGCCACTTACCAGAGCCGGCACTTTGAAAACGAAACTGCTGGTTATAGCTCCCTGTGTATGTCCAGATATTGATATTTTCACCCGCTGTGGTTGAATGCGTATAGACCTCTAACCCTTTAGAAGGAGCATTGACTGGTGAAATACGATGCCACACACCATCGACTGTTGAAATATTAAATTTTTGGCAATCATTATTAAGCCAAGACCACTGCCTAACATTTGCCCCATCTTCACTTTGACAGTTAGCAATATCTAATGATGCACCACTGTGTTTTGGGGTAATGCGGTAAGTACCATTGACTTGTGTATTGGTTGGGTTGTCATTATTGCTGTCGGTATAACCATTGTAGACTTCAAACTCTGCAATTTGCGCTACGCCATTGGCGGAATGAATTACAAAACTTACTTTGGATAAGTTAGTGTTAGAAAAAGTGATTACATTTGGCACAGCACCACCGTTCGAAAGTGTTACACCTGTATCGTAGTTCACTAAAGACCAAGCTGTAATGCTTCCTTTACTAGCTGGGGTTTCAATTATTTTAACTGCATTAATGGTGGTGTTAAGGTTTTTAATATTGATCGTGCCCGTGATAGCTGACGGTGACCAGTAAGTTGACATATCGCCGTCATTCACATTGCCATAACTCGAGCCACTGGCTTTAGAACTGCCATCAACACCGGCACTAATAGCTAGATTTTCCCCTGCTGGTGTTGGCTCAGGTGTTGGATCTGGATCCGGTGTTGGATCGGTGGGTGTGGTTGTTCCACATTGACCATTTGATGTTTGTAAGCCTTTGTTCGCGCCAGCCGTTGCTGCAATGATGTTGGGTATACACTGTGCATTATCAAGTTGATAGTTATAAGGGATGTTGATTGTTGTGGTTGAGGTTGGATTAGGGCCTGCTGGGTGAAGCTTGTTTTCTTGTTCAGACCAATCGATATTATCCCAAATGTTGCCGCTGACTTGCCAGTAACCCATGTCATTTGTATAAAAAGTGCCGAGTGGATCTTTGGAATTTTTAAAGTAGTTGTTTTCGGCGCGCATTTTACCGCCAATTCGTGGATTCATGCCCGATGACACGAGTCCATAGTAGTAGTTGTTGTAAGCATGCGCTGTCGCGTGTCTTAGTAAAGGCGTGCGAGAATTAATATTTTCATAGTAATTGTGATGAAAAGTAACAGGGCCGTTAGTATCGTCACTATCACTTGAGCCAACGAGACCACCGCGTCCAGAGTTGCGCAAAATACTGTAAGATAATGTCACGTATTTGGTATTACTCTTCATATCGAACAAAGCATCATATCCTGAACTTTCGCCACCACTGGCCTCAAGTGTAACGTGATCGACCCAAATATTTCTGACGTTTGACTCCATGCCAATTGCATCACCGCCGTTGGAGGTGGGGGAGCCTGATTTTTTGACGTTTCTAACGTGAACATTTTGAACAATGATATTTGAAGATGAACGAATATGGATGCCTAATTGGTCAAAAAGAGCACCGCTACCAACACCGATAATAGAAACATTACTAATTTCTTTTAGTTCAATTAGATCTGGCCCAGTATTGCAACTATCTCCAGATACTTTACTGGTGTTGCCATGATTTATGGTGCCTTCAACGTGGATGATAATTGGCGTGTCACTTGATGCTCGGTTACATAAAGCCTGATGAATTTGGGTTCCAGTTGTTGCATAAACAACATCGCCACCAGCACCACCTGTTGTACCACCATTCGTTGCGGCAAAGCCTGACGCATTAGCAAGTGCACTGTTTCCATATATAGCAGTTGTTATGGCCAAAGCATGCAAAGAATATTTAAATAACGTACGTTTATTCATTGGTTGTTCCTAATTACTGTATGTTCAGATCAAAACAATCAAATAAATTAATTGTTGAAAATGTTAACACAATCAAGTCCTATTTATGCTTGTACTGCAGTGCTACCGGTGGCATTATTGCGCTAAAAATGACTTTCTGCAATGCTAATTACTGATTGATTAGTTTTAATTTCATCATTTAGTTTTGTTTTTATGCGTTTTAAATAAATATATTTAATTAAAATTAATGGGTTAGGTTTTGTTTTAATTATTTAAAAAAATATAAAAATAATAACGATTTATTTTCTAGTTTTTATTATAGTGTTTTTTGATACTTGAAATTTAGTTAACATTTGTTCCTTTATTGTTTTTTGATATGACTAGATATTTGCATGTTACGGGGCTGGTTCTAACGCAATATTGATATGCTTTATGGATGAGTTAGTTGTTTATAGGTGTTGTTGTGAAGTACTAGAGTATGTTGACCTTTCAGAATTAAAATTTGTTTAATCTAGGAGTGATTTAATCGTGACAAGAGGTTTTTAACCTAGTGGGCTCGCTACTGCTACCGCGTTATTCTACTGGCGGAAGTAATCTGAGCTTCGGATAATAAATCTATCTCCAGCGGCTATTTTTCAATGTTAACTGCGTTGAATTTATTTGTAATAGGCATGCTATTGACGCGTAAATTCGCCTTATTTTCCCTGAAAATTTTGGCTGGAGAGTAAAAGTAATATTAGTGCTTTAAATCAATGCGTTAGAAAACACATGAACCAAAATTTAGGTTAAGCAACAAAGAGTTAATCGCACTTAGACAGACCACATTGGCTTGCGAGTTTTTTGAATTTATGATTATTTATAAATACTTACGGTAAAAACTATACTCTAAGAAAGTGTTACACGCTGTGGCATTTTTTATATTTTTTACCACTACCACACGGGCATTCATCATTGCGGCTAATTTTTATATCTGCAACAGGGAAGATCTCACCATCGAGATAACGCCACTGGCCATCTTCTTTTATGAAGCTTGATTTTTCATGCAGTTGGCAAAACAAGTTTTGATAAAAATAGCTAACACAAAATTCAACACAACCAGTGTACTCTTGCTGATCTGCACTGATCACGGCTAATTTTATAAAGCGGCAACTATTAGCAAAATCGGCAATTTCTCTGAGTGGGTTTGCTGCTTGTTTTTCTTGTGCATAAGTTTGGTAAATATACTTAGCATTTTTTAAGGCATAAGCAACAAAGCGAGAGCGCATTAGTTGCTCTGGGCTTGTTGCTTGTATATTGGCTAAATGCAATTTTTCACAGCAATCGCTATAGCTTTGTTCGCTGCCACATAAGCAAAGACTGTCAGTGAGTGAGGTCATAATTAAAATACGCTTTATTAAAAACGGCATTTTAACAGCTTATTGTGCTAATGCTATCTCTGTAGCTTGTTGGGTTTTAGTAAAACAGTATAGTTTTGCACTGGCTTGATCTAACTTTAATGACAGGTTAGCTATTTGATTGTCTCTCACAATGTCTGTCCAGGTGATCACCGCTGCAAAGTTACCGTTATGTAGTGCAGAATTTAGTACATACTCTAAATTAACCAGATGCTTTTGCCTGATCACTAATAGTTTACTGGTATCAATAGAACATGAATCGAGTAAAGCTTTACTTGGTACGTGATCCGGTGCAATCAGTAACGTCCATGCGTTTTTATTATTGTAATGGTGTAACACCTTTAGAAGTTCAAAAGTTGCAGAGATCTCATCTTCTATCTGAATCAAATTTACTGATGCGCTTAAATTATCTTGTTGATAGCTTTTAACTGTTCTGACGGTAATTGGCTGTAACATAAGTTTCACTCACTGGTTGTTTATACAGTACTCATATACAGTAGTTTATACAGTGTTTGTGTGCAAGTGTTTTTTGCTATCTTTTTGAACGATTTTTATATTTATTTGATACCATCAGCTTTGGAAATGTGCATAAAATAAAATAATTTTTATAAAACAATATATTACTTAGTTACATTGAGGTGGCAATTGATTTTAATGAAAAGGGTAGATTAGTCCCTTTTCAAGGTGAGTTGGGGATCAGGTGAGCAAACTGCTGTTGGTGTATTTGCTCATACAGTGTTGCTGCATAACACTGGGCATCTTTAAAGCGGCGGGTGGTTAGATGTTTACGTAAATCAGTTAAGGCAGTTGCTGCAGGCTCATAGCCTTGGCTACTGGCTAAACTTAGCCATACCGCGCCATGAAAAACACTAGTAGGTACGCCTTGGCCTTTGATAAAAAATAATCCGAGATAAAATTGGGCTCGCTGATTACCTGACATTGCAGCTAAGCGCATCCATTTAGCTGCGAGAGGAGGTTGATCATTTTTTAAATAATACAGGGCTTTATTAACAGTGTTATCAGGAGTATCAGCTTTAACCGCACTGTGTGGGGCTTTGCTCGGTTGGGTGATAAACGATAATACGTTTTCTAACTGTTGTTCTAAATCTAAGCCAATTGGCGAGGTATCTGTCATAGTGCCACACATATTATTGTTGTCATTTACCTGCTCAGTTTAGTCTAATATCAGGTTAATTGTCCTGTTATTCTTGAAATATATGATAAAATCACGCAATTATTGTCATCTAAAATGAAACTCACTTATGCTCGACGCGTTATTTAAAATTAGCGACCACAACTCGACTGTGCGCCGCGAATGTATTGCTGGTCTCACTACCTTTATTACTATGGTTTATATTGTGTTTGTCAACCCTGCTATGTTGGCTGAAGCTGGTATGGATCAAGGTGCTGCGTTTGTGGCAACTTGTATTGCTGCCGCTATTGGCTGCTTTATCATGGGCTTTTGGGCAAATTATCCGTTAGCTTTGGCTCCTGGTATGGGGCTTAATGCCTTCTTTACTTATGGTGTTGTATTAGGTATGGGCTATACCTGGCAAGCAGCATTAGGGGCTGTGTTTATGTCGGGCTGTATTTTCTTGTTCCTGAGTTTGTTCAAAGTCAGGGAGTGGATAATTAATGCTATTCCATTGGTGTTAAAGCAAGCCATTGCAACAGGAATTGGAGCGTTCTTAGCGTTAATTGCGCTTAAAAATGCCGGGATCATTGTGGCCAGCCCTGCAACATTAGTGCAGCTGGGTGATATAACGGCTGCCGGTCCATTGTTGGCTATTTTTAGCTTTTTTGTTATTGCAGCGCTACTTTATCGTGATTTTAAAAGCGGTGTTTTGATCAGTATTTTATTAGTAACTGTGATCGCGCTAAGTCTGGGTTTGGTAGAGTATCAAGGCGTGATATCTATGCCACCTTCAATTGCGCCTACTTTTATGCAACTTGATTTTTCAGCGGCATTTGAGTTGTCAATGCTTAGCGTCATTTTTGCATTGTTGTTCGTTGATTTATTTGATACATCAGGCACTTTAGTTGCGGTAACTCAAAAAGCAGGCTTAGCGGACGAAAAAGGTAATATGCCACGTTTAGGACGAGCATTAAGTGCTGATAGTGCCGCAACCATTGCCGGTTCAGTATTGGGCACTTCGACCACAACCTCATATATAGAGTCAGTTGCAGGGGTGTCTGTGGGTGGCAGAACAGGACTTACAGCTGTGGTTGTAGGAATGTGCTTTTTATTGATGATGTTTTTTGCACCTTTGGCGAAAATGGTGCCAGCTTATGCAACTGCGGGAGCTATTTTATACGTGTCGGTGCTAATGCTACAAAACCTCAAGTTTGTAAATTGGGATGATATGACAGATGCCATTCCAGTGAGTGTGGTATTACTGATGACGCCGCTAACATTCTCCATTGCTCATGGCATTGCACTGGGCTTTATTTCTTATACAGCTGTTAAAGTATTGTGTGGTAAACGAGAACAAGTAAGCATCAGTGTGTGGATATTGACAGCGATGTTTGTGATAAAATTTGCGTTTTTATCCTAAGTTAATACAAAGAAAAAGTGGTTTACCACTTTTTCTTTGGTGCAAAAAGCACGTCTAAATCATCTTGTTCTTGCTCTGCTTTTTTCTTCAGTGCAGTTGCATTGGAGGCTTTAAGGTCGGTGCTTATTGCTTCTAAATAACCTTCGAGTTCTTGGCGTTTTGTAGTTATATAATCGTCGCTATAAGCTACTGCTGATACAGTTGCGTACGCTTTTTCAAAGTATTGGCGTGCAGAACCGACCATATTCGCAGAGCGCGCTGAGATACCTCGTTTAATCTGGCTTTCAATATTAATTCGTAATTGGAGCTTTTCTAAGCGCTTGTCTTCAGCAATAAAAATTTGGCTGTCTACTTTTCCTTTACCATGCTCTGAGCGAAGCACTGCACGTACTTTCTTGATACCTTGAATAAGTGCTATTAATTGCTTGTCGTTATCGGGTAACACTAAGTTTTCTGAGTTAGCGGTGTCGATTGAGTTCCCTAAACGTTCATTGGCTTCTTTTAAGCGATTCTTTAACTCTTTTGAATTAGGAGATAGCTGCACCATTGCTGCTAACGCATCATGAATACGCCGTTGCAGAATACGTAAAATATGTTCTGACATAGGTATGTTGGCGCTATTTACTAGAACATCTTCTGATTCTTCAATGATTTTTTTTTGTTTGGTTAAGTCTTTACGGCGTTCTGTTTCTTGTTTCTCTTTATGCTGTTGTACCGCACTGACCCAGAGGGCAATGACAATCAGTGCAACAATCAACATAATAATAATAGAAACGATCATGGTTTAGGTCTCAAATTTCACAAGCTAATAATTTTAATCTTACATTAAATATATGCTAACGGGATAGTTTTGCGCGGCTTATGTAAAAAAGAATTCACTTTCTCATCATTTATTACTATCTGCGTATGATATTTTTTCATTTTGCGCGTCAGCTCAAAAGATGGCTACCTCAAGACGAGGGATTATGCTAGCCTAAGCAAATAACCTTATAAATACGATTCCAGACAGCCTTTTTCTATTGTTAATCAGAAAAAACTTGGCTTGACGCGATGTAGCATTTATAAATAAGCAGTATAACTACACTAAAAAATGCAGCCATGAAATTACAACAACTCAGATACATCGTCGAAGTCCAAAATCATAAACTTAATGTTTCAGCAACCGCTGAAAGTTTGTTTACCTCACAGCCAGGTATTTCTAAGCAAGTACGTATGTTGGAAGATGAGTTGGGCGTGCAGATTTTTGGGCGAAGTGGAAAACACTTAACCCACGTTACCAGCGCGGGCACTGAAATAATTAATATTTCCCGTGAGATCCTTTCTAAAGTAGAGGGTATTAAGGCGGTTGCAAATGAGCATACATTACCTGATCAAGGTAAGTTGAATATTGCCACCACACATACCCAAGCACGGTATGCACTGCCAAGTGTGATCCAAGGATTTATGAAAAAGTACCCTGCGGTGTCATTGCACATGCACCAAGGTACGCCGCAGCAAATTTCTGATGCTGCTGCTCGAGGCGATGCTGATTTTGCAATTGCCACTGAAGCACTGCATTTATACTCTGATTTAGTAATGTTACCTTGCTATCACTGGAATCGCAGTATTGTGGTGGCAAAAGACCATCCACTAGCTAAAAAAGCAGAGTCGCTGACCGTTGCCGATATTGCCCAGTATCCACTTATTACTTATGTATTTGGTTTTACTGGCCGTTCAGAACTTGATAAAGCATTTAATGCGCAGGGACTTGAACCACACATTGTATTTACAGCAACTGACGCCGATGTGATTAAAACCTATGTACGCTTAGGTTTAGGTGTGGGTGTTGTAGCATCAATGGCGATTGATCAAATTGCAGATACCGATTTAGTGTGTATTGATGCAAGCCATTTATTTGAAGCCAGCACCACTAAAATTGGCTTTAGAAAAGGCAGCTTTTTACGTACATATATGTATGATTTTATAGAGCGTTTTGCACCACATTTGACCAAAGAGCGGGTTGAGCGAGCGAGTTTACTACGTAATCAAGATGACGTAGATAAGCTGTTTGAAGATATAGAGTTACCGGTTAAGTGACTTTAATCTTTTGAAAACAAAAAAGCCGCATATTGCGGCTTTTTTAATGACTATAAAACTTAACACTCAATTATATTTACAGCTAAGCCACCGCGAGCGGTTTCTTTATATTTAGTTTTCATATCGTTACCAGTATCAAGCATGGTTTTAATAACTTTATCCAATGATACTTTTTGCTCGCCACTGCCACGAATAGCCAAACGCGATGCATTAATTGCTTTGATAGCTCCCATCGCATTACGTTCAATACACGGCACTTGTACTAATCCACCGACAGGGTCGCAGGTTAACCCTAAGTTATGCTCCATGCCAATTTCAGCGGCATTTTCTACTTGTAATACACTGCCACCGACAATTTCAGTCAGTGCACCAGCAGCCATTGAACATGCGACGCCAACTTCGCCTTGGCAACCAACTTCAGCACCTGAAATTGAGGCATTCTTTTTATACAGGATGCCAATTGCAGCGGCAGTTAATAAATAACGAGTTGCAATATCGCGGTCTATTTCTTTAATGAATGTGTGGTAGTACATTAATACCGCAGGTAAAATACCTGCTGCGCCATTAGTTGGGGCTGTAACTACACGGCCACCTGCAGCGTTTTCTTCATTAACAGCAAGGGCAAACAAATCCACCCAGTCCATTGCGCGTAGGGGGTCATTGCTGACTTCAATATTGAGCTTTAAGTACAGGCTAGGGGCGCGACGTTTAACTTTCAAACCACCAGGTAAAATTCCTTCGGTGCGCATACCGCGTTCAATACAGGCTTTCATTACTTGCCAAATATTGAATAGTTCATCTTTTATTTCATCTTCTGTGCGTAAGGTTTTTTCATTTTTCATCATCAAGCTTGATACGCTATAGCCTGACTCCTTACACATTTCTAATAATTCTTTGGCACTGCCAAATGGAAAGGGGGCTGGATTTTCTTCACGGACAGTGAGCGCAGCTTGTTTTTCGTTTTCAAATTCTTCATCGGTAACAATAAAACCGCCACCAATTGAATAGTAAACTTTACTATGGAGTTTTTCGTCGCCTTTAAAAGCAATGATCTCCATTGCATTTGAGTGTTTTGGCAAAGTTTTACGACGGTGGAATACAATCGCTCCTTGTTTTGGAAACTTTGCTTGATGCACTTGATTTAAGTGGATCACTTGTTCATTTTCAATTTTAGTGAGAATATCGTCTACTAAATCGGCATCAATGGTTTCCGGATCATAACCCGCAAGTCCGAGGATAACTGCTTTGCCTGAACCATGGCCGATACCTGTTTGTCCCAATGAGCCATATAGCTCAACTTTAATGCTGGTGACATCGGTTAACAAGTTTTGTTGTTGTAGTTCGTTAACAAATAAACGCGATGCGCGCATTGGGCCGACGGTGTGTGATGATGACGGGCCAATGCCAATACTAAACATATCGAATGCACTGATCATAATAACTTTACTCTACTTTTACTCAGCACGATTGCTGCCTTTGAACGGTCGCACATAATAACGCGTAATTGTACCCTTGTAACCCTTTGCAATTGAGATTTATACTGGTATGGCAAGCTGTTTTGTAAAGTTTTTAATAATGCTAGCAGTGGCTCCCCAAAGTAGTCCGTAAGGAGTTGAAAAACCTTGTAAAGTAATAGTTTTGCCAAAGCGATGAAAAGGTAAGGGTTGCCAATTGTTTACATCAGCGAGTGCGCTGACGGGCAGCAAAAAACTGGCGGCCACTTCATTTTGGTCTGCATGCCAATGTGTATCTGGGGCTAATACACCAACGAACGGTGTAATCGTAAAGCCGGTAAGAGTTGAGTAATCGCCTAATTGACCGATGACAGTGACATTTGATGGGGCGATATTTAGCTCTTCACTAAGTTCACGCAGTGCAGTATGGCGTAAGTTTGCATCGCTCAACTCATGCTTACCACCTGGTAAGCAAATTTCCCCAGGATGGTGATTTAAGAACATTGGGCGTTTGCATAGTAATATGTGCGCGCTGTTATCTACATCAATCAGCGGTAACATAACGGCACTGGCTCGTTGAGGACGTTGTTTAAAATGTCTCTTATCAGCTGGCTGTATATACTCATTGGCAGGCGCAGTTAGCTGAAAACGAGCCATAAGCTGTTTGCTATTCACACAGGTTACTTCAATAAAGGTAAGATTTTATTTACTTTATCGTAAGTTTCTTGGTATTCCAAATCCACTTGTGAATCAGCAACAATGCCGCCGCCAGCCCAACAATAAATATGCTGTTTATGACACACTAAAGTTCGGATGGTAATACTGGTATCCATATTGCCACAAGCGCTCAAATAACCGATTGAACCACAGTAAATACTGCGCCGATGCGGTTCTAATTCTTCAATGATTTCCATCGCACGAATTTTGGGTGCACCGGTGATTGACCCTCCCGGAAAAGCAGCATACAACTGATCAACCGCAGTTTTATCGTCAGCTAACTTTGCTGTCACGGTACTGACTAAGTGGTGTACTGCAGGAAAACTTTCAATCGCAAAGAGTGACGGGACTTGCACGGTACCAGGTTTGGCAACTTTACCTAAGTCGTTGCGCAGTAAATCAACAATCATCACATTCTCAGCGCGATCTTTCGCTGAATTTTGTAATCGAGTTGCTTGTAACGCATCTTCTTTTTTATCAAGACACCGTGGCAGCGTTCCTTTGATTGGCTTGGTTTCAACCTGATTATCATTAATGGCAATAAAGCGCTCAGGAGAAATAGATAAAATAGCGCCATCAGGATGATTAATAAAACTTGAAAATGGTGCTTTGTTAGCTTCGCGCAAAGTACAATAAGCATGCCACGGTGAGCCTTGATACTGTGCTGTAAAACGCTGTGCTAAGTTAATTTGATAACAATCGCCACTTTTTAAATACCCCTGAATTCTTGCAAACTTAGCGCTGTATTGTGCGCGGCTCATATTTGATGACCAGCCTCGGGTGATTTCAAATGGCGAGGTAATTGGAGAGGCGTGAGCTAACTCCTGTAGATACATTGCTGATCTATCAACATCAGGCTGTGCGACATAAAACCAACTGTGCAGCTTTTTATCATAGATAAGTGCATCCAGATAGAGACCAATAGCTAGTTGTGGCATATCGATATCATCGATAGCTTGGCTGGGAAGTTTTTCAATGACTCGGCCAAGGTCGTAACCAAAATACCCGAGCCAGCCGCCACTAAAAGGTAGGTTAGGCTGAGTTTTACTGCTATCTAGAGTATTTAGCTGTGCTTTAATAATGCTAAAACAATCTTGTTCAGTTGCCTTGTCATCAATAAACGTGTGGTTATTTTTAACTTCGAGGCGCATTTTTGGTGCAATAGCAATCAGATCGTAACGACTATTTATATGGTCGCTGTTGGCTGAATCCAGCAGCACGGCATAAGGTAAATGGGCAAAATAGGCGAAAACCTCTAGGCAGTTGAGCGAAATGTCTAATTGAATACAGGTTTTTTGTTGCTTTATCATCTATTTTTTTACCCTGAAGAACTGGCTCGAAACGGGCTAGGAGGGTATCATAAGTTATAATTTTTTGGCAGCGTTTAGTGACGTTGCCTAAGCGCTGTACAAACCACCGTCACTGGTTTGGCCTAGTTTACGTGTTCTCACGTAAAGGTAATTTAAGGAACCCCTATGAGTACAATTCGTCAGCAAGACTTTATTGATAGCATTGAAGATGCATTGCAGTATATTTCGTTTTATCATCCACTTGATTTTGTTCAAGCGCTCGAAAAAGCCTATAACAAAGAACAAAGTAAAGCGGCAAAAGATGCCATTGCGCAGATTTTAATTAACTCGCGGATGTCGGCAGAAGGCAAACGTCCTTTGTGCCAAGACACAGGTATTATTACCTGTTTTGTGAAAGTAGGTATGGATGTTAAGTGGGACAAAACAGATTTAACCGTACAGCAAATGGTTGACGAAGGGACGCGTCGTGCTTATTTGAATCCAGATAATCCATTGCGTGCATCTATTGTTGCAGATCCTGCAGGTAGCCGTAAAAACACCAAAGATAATACGCCTTCGGTCGTGCACATTGATTTAGTGGCAGGCGGCAATGTTGAAGTTATGGTGGCAGCAAAAGGCGGCGGCTCTGAAAATAAAAGTAAAATGGTGATGCTAAATCCATCTGATGATGTGGCTGAATGGGTCGAAAAGACCTTGCCGACCATGGGCGCTGGTTGGTGTCCACCAGGCATGCTAGGTATAGGTATTGGTGGAACGGCAGAAAAAGCCGCAGTAATGGCAAAAGAATCACTTATGGATCCAGTTGATATCCATGAGCTTATGGAACGTGGCGCAGAAACCACCGAAGAGAAACTTCGTTTAGAAATATTTGAGCGCGCAAATAAGCTCGGTATTGGCGCACAAGGCCTTGGCGGTTTAACAACAGTGGTTGATGTGAAAATAAAAACCGCACCGACTCATGCGGCCTCAAAACCTGTGGTTATGATCCCAAATTGTGCGGCGACTCGCCATGTACATTTCACATTAGATGGTTCAGGTCCTGCAAACTTAAAAGCGCCAAAACTTGAAGATTGGCCAGAAGTCACATTTGAAGTGGGTGAGGGTACGCGTCGTGTTGACTTAAATACGCTAACTAAAGAAGATACGCATGAATGGAAAATGGGCGAAACAGTATTACTGTCAGGGACTATATTAACTGGTCGTGATGCAGCGCATAAACGTCTGCAAGATATGATCAATTCTGGTGAAGGGTTACCAGCAGGTGTTGATTTTGACAATAAGTTTATTTACTACGTTGGCCCAGTTGACGCGGTACGTGATGAAGCAGTGGGCCCTGCAGGTCCTACAACAGCAACTCGGATGGATAAATTCACTGACATGATGCTAGAAAAAACTGGCATAATTGGCATGATTGGTAAAGCGGAACGTGGCCCTGCAACAGTTGAGTCTATCAAAAACAATAAATCTGTGTATTTGATGGCCGTAGGTGGAGCAGCTTACTTAGTATCTAAAGCAATCAAAAAAGCCCGTGTAGTGGCATTTGAAGATTTAGGTATGGAAGCTATCTATGAATTTGAAGTAGAAGATATGCCAGTCACTGTCGCAGTGGATAGTGAAGGCGCAAATGCGCATACCCAAGGCCCAGCAATTTGGAAAGCTAAAATTGCAGAGTTAGACGCTAAGTTAAAATAAGTATTCGCTTTATTATGCGGTATTTGAGTCTTCTCAGATACCGCTTATCAGCTCTGACCAGTTGGATGTAAACCACCTAATCTCCCGCAAACACCCATCATTACTCTCTTGTTGCTGTTTATTGCCTTGTAATTTAAACTTTACAATAATATTCAAATTGACGTTCACGTAAACGTTATCATGCTATATTTTTAGTTAAGTTAATTAGCTATTCTAAAAAGTAACTTTTTTTGAATTTAAAATGTTTAAAATTGCGATAAATTAGCTTATTTATTACAGCGCCTGATATTGATAGGTTTTATCATCTCATATAGTGGCAAGCTGTAATATGAAGTGGTAGAGTCTCGGCAATTTCAGCGTGCATACCCTCTCACGGGTTACAAATTTCGGAGTAAGATAAAGTGGCTGTGTTCAATCGAGTTGATTTTGATAACCACGAACAAGTGGTTTTTTGTTCAGATAAAGAATCAGGCCTTCGTGCAATTATTGCCGTTCATAATACTAATTTAGGTCCTGCTGTTGGTGGTTGCAGAATGTGGGATTACGCAAGTGATGACGACGCTGTTGTCGATGCGCTTCGTTTATCAAAGGGTATGACCTACAAAAATGCGGTAGCACGTTTACCATTTGGTGGTGGTAAATCTGTGATCATTGGTAATGCCAAAGAAATTAAGTCTGAACAGTTATTCCGTGCATTTGGTCGCCAATTAGAGCGCTTAAATGGTAGTTACTATTCTGCTGAAGATGTAAACATCACCTGTGATGATGTGGCTATTATGAATAAAGAAACTAACTATGTATTAGGCCTTGAAGGTAAAAGTGGTAACCCATCACCATTTACAGCGTATGGCACATTTTTAGGAATTAAAGCGGCGTTACAACATCAACGTGGTCACCAAGACTTGAGTGGCATTAAAGTGGCAGTACAAGGCTTAGGCGCTGTTGCTTATGGCTTATGTAAACATTTGCATGACGCGGGTGCGACCTTGTTTGTAACTGATATCAACCAAGTGGCAATTGATCGAGTCGTGAATGATTTTACTGCGACTGCTGTAGGCATTGATGAAATATACGACCTTGATGTCGATGTATATGCACCGTGTGCACTTGGTGCAACAGTAAATGATGCGACTATTCCACGCATTAAAGCGACAATTATTGCTGGTTGTGCAAATAACCAATTAGCCGAGTCTCGCCACGGTGAGATCATTCGTGAAAAAGGTATTTTATACGCACCAGATTATGTGATTAACGCAGGTGGTATTATTAATGTTTATTATGAAACAGCGCCAGAAGGTTACAGTGCTGAGGCATCAAATAAACATGTTGAGGGGATTTTCAAAACCTTAACTGAAATTTTTTCGCGAAGTGAGAAAGAGCAAAAATCAACGCATTTGATCGCAGACGAACTCGCACAAGAGATAATCGAAAACGGTTTATAATAAACGCGTTTAGGCGTGCAATTGCACGCCTTTACATTATTCAGTAAATCCCTCACGATACGGTCATCCTGACTTGTATAGTTTTCTAAAGATATGACGCCCATCGATTTAGCCACATGGCCACGCCAACAACATTTCTCACTGTTTAAAGAGTTTACGCAACCTTATTTTAATGTATGTGTACAATTAGATATGGGGGCGCTGTATCAGTATTGTAAATCACAGCAATGCTCTTTTTTTCATGCCTATATCTATGCGACATTGCAGGCAAGCAATGCTTATCAACCAATGTTACTGAGGATCATTGACGGTGTACCTTGGCAACTAGCTGCTCAACGTGCCAGTGTTGTAGAGCTTGCTGATGATGATACCTTTAGGTTTAGCTATTTTTCACAACAAGCTACGTTTAACGACTTTCAAGTGCATGCAAATAAAGTTAGCTTAGCTGCAAAGCAACAGCCATTATTCTCAACTGCTTTTGCGCAAACCGAAGGTCAGACTGATTTGATCCATATTTCGGTTTTACCGTGGTTGAACTTTACAAGCTTCTCTCACGCACATACACAAGGTAATCATTTCGGCATTCCTAAATTAGTGTTTGGACAGTTTGATGCGCAAAAGGGGACATTGCCTATCTCAATAGATGTGCACCATGCATTGATGGATGGTTTACATGTAGCGAAGTTTATTGACCAGCTGCAGCAAAGCATAGACGCTCTGTGTGCTTAGCGTAGTCGTAAACGAATTGTGTTATTTAGTTAATGAAAATAAAACTCAGACTATGTTAGTATAATTCCTATACAAAAAATATAATGATAATTAACTACTAGTAAATCATTATCTATTTAATTTGCGTTAATGCTAAGTTGTTAGCTCGCCATAATTACGAAGGCGTTTAGTATAATGATTCGTTTAGGTCTTTGCTTTTTCTTTTTTGTTGTTTTTAGCAGCTTTGCTGCTGAGCAAACCCGTTTACCTCTTAATGACTACTTTGCCGAAACTTGGAATACCCGTTCTGGTTTGCCTCACAATAGTATCAATAGTGTGGTGCAAACAAATGATGGCTATATATGGATTGCCACATGGGAAGGATTAGCCCGATTTAATGGCCGTGAGTTTAAACTATTTACACGCACGGAAATAACTGGTTTACCAGATTCTGGTTTACGTAGTTTAGCCCCACAAGCTGATGGCGGTTTATATATCGTGGGTGCCCGAGGTGGGATCAGTCATTTATATCAAGGGCAATGGCACGCTAAGCCTAATGCCACTGCGATGGTAAATCATGTATTAAAAACACCTTCCGATGAAACTTGGTTAGCTCTTGAGGGCCAAGGTGTTGTATATCGAGAGTTTGATAGTGCGCCGGACACGGCGATTTTAGAAAACTTCAGTGCTTATCGCCTAATAGAAGACAAAGCCGGTATGATTTGGGCTGCAACCAGCAAAGGCTTGTATCAAATTAATAATAAAACAGCGCGATTAATTACTCCCGATTCAGGTTTACCACAAAGTCCAATATACACCTTGTATTTGACCCGCCAAGGTGAACTCATTGTAGGCAGTGAACAAGGCGCATGGAAGCAGGTGAACAACCGTTTTGTCAGTATTCATGCTCAGCTTAAAGATGAGGCTATCTCAAGTATTTTACAAGATGATCATGATGATCTTTGGTTTGGTACGATCAATAAAGGGGTGTTTCGATTAAGCCCGTTAGGACTTGAACAACTTGATGCTGACGCTGGTTTACCAGCCAATCGGATTTTATCGCTATTACAAGATCGTGAAAATAGTATTTGGGTTGGCACAAATGGCGGTTTGTACCGATTGCGTGAAGCTGCTTTTTCAACTTGGACCACAAAACGCGGTTTAACAGGGGACTATGTTCGCACCGTGCTGTCCCATTCAGATGGTAGCTTATGGGTAGGCGGCAGCCTAGGTTTAAACCGTATTGAAGATAATAAAGTAAACACATTCCCTGCTGCTTATGGGAATGATTCGTTATCGGTTTTAAGTTTAGCTGAGGATGCGCAAGGACATATTTGGCTAGGGACTTATACCTCAGGTTTGATGAGGATTATCAATGGTAAAGCTTATCCTGTTCTAGATCGTAAAAATGGCTTAGCCAGCAATGAGGTCAGGGCGTTATTATTTGATAGTGCAGGGCGCTTATGGGTAGGAACCGCAGCAGGATTGACACGAATAGATGTGGATGGATCACTGAAGCAGTTTTCAAGTGTAGATGGTTTACCTGGTGATTTTATTATAGCCCTTAGCGAAGACAATTATGGCAATGTATGGATTGGAACTGGCGTTGGGGTGGCTTTTTTTAGCCCAAGTTTAGAAAAGTTTACGGCTAAAGTATTTCCAGCCCATTTTGATGCTGCATATGCTTTTGGTTTTTATGCTGAGTCTGAATATATCTGGATGGCGACAGACCGTGGTCTTGTCCGGTGTCATATCCCAACCGGAGAGATGAGTATTCTTGGGCGTGAACAAGGCTTGCCAGTTGATAAGTTGTTTCAAGTTGTGGCACAGGGAGATTCGTTTTGGTTATCTAGTAATCGCGGTGTGATCCAAGTTAATCAACAGCAAGTCAAACAGCGACTCGCCCAGTTAGCACAAAATAATGCGTTGCCAATCCAGTATCAGCTATATGATGAAGGAGACGGCATGCTTAGCGCCCAGGCTAATGGCGGGTCTAATCCTGCTGCGGTGTTGCATAAAGATGGCAGTATTTGGATTGCTACAGCGCAAGGGGCAAGTACTATCGTCCCTGAACGATTAAAGCAAGCTACTAAGAAGACATTACCGACAATTATTGAGGCCATGTATGTAGATGGCAAAATGACCCCCTTAGTGCAGCAAGATGAAGAAATCATTTTACCGCTGGGTGTTTCGCGGCTCTCTTTTCATTATGCGGGCTTAAGTTTTATTATGCCCCATCGATTGAATTATCAGACCCAATTGGCTGGCTATAACAATGTGTGGGTTAACCGTAATCAACTCAGTATTACAGAATATACTAACTTACCACCGGGCAAGTACACGTTCAAAGTACGTTCTGGCTACCCTAATGGGCAATGGCAAGATAATGATAAAACCTTAACGTTTGTGATCCAGTCTTATTTCTGGCAAAAAAATACTTTTAAAATCATGGTTTTTATCGGTTTATTAGCATTGGTCTACGGGCTTTATAGATACCGACTTTATCATTATAAAAAAATAGAAATCGAGCTGATCAAGCGGGTTGAGCAACAAACTAATGATCTACAACAACAAACAGATGCCTTTGCTCATCAAGCAACCCATGATCAACTAACTGATTTGCCAAATCGTCGTGCCTTTGATTGTTGGCTCGCGGATAATTTTGCTGACTTTAAGCAACATGATTCACCTCTCGCTATTGCGATCATGGATATTGATCATTTTAAGCGAATTAATGACGGGTGGTCACATATTGTTGGCGACCGAGTAATTTGCGTAGTTGCTCATATACTAGGAGAGCTCAATGAGAGTGATGATAGTCAAGTTGCTCGCTGGGGAGGTGAAGAATTTACATTACTATTCCCTCATAAAACCGCGCAACAAGCCGCTCAATTATGTGAAGAATTACGTGTGCAAATTGCAAACTACGATTTTTCAAACATAGCTAGCGGGTTATCGGTAACGGTTAGTTTTGGAGTCGCAGATTCATTGGCAGTTAATGACTATGACAGGTTACTGGCGCAAGCTGACCAAGCGCTTTATCAAGCAAAAAGTAATGGGCGAAATCGAGTCGAAATAAATAAAATATAAAGATTAAAATGTGAAGTGAAAAGGTTATTAA
>NZ_JACJEZ010000024.1:0-73012 GCF_014164365.1 Pseudoalteromonas sp. SG43-6 | reverse complement strand
CTGTACGAGTGCCCACACAGATGATTGCTTTATATTGTTAAAGAACGTTGCGGTTAAAGTTAAACTTTATCTCGCTAGGGCTGCGCATATTACGCTTTCCTATTTTTTTGTCAACACTTAATTTTTAGTTTCTTTTAAAAGATTTCAAAGCTAAGTTTTACTCGACTTACTTACCGTTTGTTCAGCGCTTTTCATTGCTGCCTGCCGGGTCAGTGGATGCGCATTATAGGGATATTCTTGAGGCCGTCAACGCTTTATTTCAGTTTTATTAAATTAATTAACTATTTGCTCAAAAGGCATACAAACAAGGCGTTGCAGCGTTATTTTCGCTTAAATTTTCAGCTATGAGAGCAACCAAGCTGCGCATACAGACCTGATCCATCTCATAGCTAAATAGCAATTATTAAACTGTTGCACTGTTATCTTTTTTAATTGGATTAAATGCGGCTATCGGATTGATTAATTTTCCTTCAAATTTAAGATTTTTTGCCGGATCTGCCAAATCTATCATTTGCTGATTATTACTTAACTGTAATCGGTTTAAACACGACAAGGTAAAATCAGCACTAAATAGATCATACTTGATAAACTTATCTTTTAGTTCTGGGTGTGATTGTTGATAGCTAATTACACACTCTGCAACTTGTTGCCAAAAGTCTCGTTCTGAATAGTCGTTTTGCTGATCAAGGATATCAGCCACGAACCTAAAGAAACAATCAAACACATCTGTAAAAATTGACAACACTTTTAATTCATCGGGCACATCCACAGTTAAGCGTTGAATATTATCCGCCAGTACTAAATCTTTATTAAGAATAGCTATCTCCTCGGCAATATCTTTCATTATTGCTTTGGCTGGAATGTTGTTCTCAAGTAACAGGATCAAGTTTTCACCATGAGGCATAAAGACTAAGTCATGGGAGTAGAAACAATGAAGGAGTGGATCTAAGTATGCTTTTAGATATTTAGCAATCCATATATGAGTACCTATCTTGGCTGATTTTATCAAAGCAGGTAATAACGCTTGTCCTTGATTATCTATATGCAGCAGCGACGCCATGGTCATTAAGCGCTGATTACTCTTTATCTTTGGCATTGGGCTTTCACGCCAAAGTGCAGAAAGCATTTTTCGATATGGACTGTATTGATCGGTTGCGGCTTCTAGAGCGTGATTATAATAACCAATTGCTGCAACCTCACGCAGAATTGTAAAACCGGATCCAGCTAAGTACGGATCCTGTGATACTACTTGTGCTACCCAATCGTTAATTGCGGGAGTTGCACTCATATAATAAGGCGATAAACCACGCATGAATCCCATATTCAAAATTGACAGTGCGGTCTTTACATAGCGTTTATGCGGATGTGTTTTATTGAAAAAAGTACGAATAGACTGCTGCGGCTGATATTCATCTTCACTGTATCCTAAGCAAACCAAATGCTGATCAGCAATATCGTTAGAGAATAACGACGCGAGTTTATTAAACCACTGCCAAGGATGAACGGGGAAAAAAAAGTAATCGTCACTATTTACTCCACGCGCTAATAGCTTTTGCTTAAATGACTCTATGGTGTGCGTCGATAGCTCTTGCGTTATGAGTGTTTGATAATCTAAATCATCGGTGGTCGAAAACACCACTCTATCTTTATGCGCACCTAGCCAAACCAACTGTAAGTGCGCGCCAGTCTCTGGTGCGTATTGGCGATAATCATTGGTATCAAACCCTATTCGACCATTGTTTGCTATAAAGCAAGGATGACCTTCCGTCATCGCACTCTCTACCTGTTGAAAATCCGCAGTGGTGAGTTGCTCGGCAGTCAATGCTGGCAGCTGATGCTTATAAGCACTGCCATATAAAGTACTGGCTATTTCTTCTAAATAAGTAGGCAGCATAGCTTGGCTGATACCTAAACTATGTTGTAACTCACAAATAAAGGCGATTGAATCGAGCTCGGCTACTTGGTTATCTATTTGTTTTTCAATTGAGTCTGCTGCTATATGCCAGTGATTCAAATACCCCAGCTTGGCTTTAAAGCGATAAACAATGCTTTCTTTGTCTGTACTGAGCTCAAAATATTGCCAATCTGCATCTTCATTGGTCAATTGCGGTTTTATCAGCCGCTCATGAGCAAACTCACTCAAAGCTTTGCGAACATGTAACCTATTTACATGCCGCCATAGCTGTGGCGTTAAATGACTGACGGCTTGCTCTGGGCTCAGGGGAATGTGCTTCATAGTATTATCCTTATTTAATGCGTGATAAAAGTTATCACGCGTGCAAAATGCGAGATGTGCGGTTTTATGAGTTAACCTAACCGCAGATTGATAACGAAAGCCGGCTTTAGTATTCAAACAATGAATTTTGTTATTGCGAATATCGGGTTCAACAATAACGCGCTGATTTTTGTCATTAGCAAAAATGAAATTCATCACCAGTTGAAACACCGACCAAGTAAAGCCATGCACCTTGTTATTGCTTTGGGCAATCAGAATGTGCATGCCAATATCACCTGCTTTGACGGGGTAATGATTACCTATTTCATCTAATAGAGGGTCATATAACTCAACTAAAAAACACGCGCTATTGTTTGCGTAGCCGATATAAATATCACTATGTGCTAACAGGCTTAGATATTCTTGCTGTAACTGCTCAATGGTAAATTCCTGCATGCCCCAAAACTGCGCATGAGGCTGAGTAACCCACTGGTGAATTAACGCGAGATCTTGTGCAAGGCTAAATGGCCTTAAGCTAAGCTCTGCGATATTAGTAAACTGCTGACAAAAAACAGCTGCTGTAATGGACATTATTGAGCCCTCGTGGTCGATGCCAGATTGGCGCAAGGAGTATGGCGTCGACTTTGCTTGCTCAGTAGCCATAAACAACAAGCAGATATAGCGAGCCCACCAGCGGCGACCCAAAAAGGTATTACTAAACCAGAGCTTTTAACCAGCAAACCCGCGCAGTAAGAAGCTAAAAGTACACCTAAGCTTTGGCAAAAACTGACTTTACTAAAATCTTCAGCGTACTTGTCTGGCGTACTCACTTGGTAAAGCAGCAGATCAAGACGCACAATAATAATGAATAGCGATAGACCGAACAGGCAGCGTCCTGCGATCACTACTAAGTAAAGAGGGCTGGCTTGTAATGCAACGCC
Organism: Pseudoalteromonas sp. SG43-6; assembly: GCF_014164365.1. Lineage (NCBI taxonomy): Bacteria > Pseudomonadati > Pseudomonadota > Gammaproteobacteria > Alteromonadales > Pseudoalteromonadaceae > Pseudoalteromonas > Pseudoalteromonas sp. SG43-6. The sequence goes on along the minus strand of NZ_JACJEZ010000024.1, from coordinate 69,856 downwards.
TGTAATGATCAACATAAAGACAACTAATAAGTTGATGGGGTTGCGATTTGTGTGCTGCCGCCAATGATTAAAGCACAGCGCAAGCAATGCCATAAAAGCAGGGATAGAAAACACAACACTCGCTAGGACGATACTGGAGGTGTCGCTAATACTTTGCCAATATGCCGCAAAAAAAGGCCGGATCAAAAAAGCACTAAAGTAAAAGCACAACATAACAATGCCAAGTTGATATACAGGCCAACGACTTGATGAAGTGATTGATGTTTTTGCTACTGGAGGCGACTGATTTTTACTAGGCGCTGCTAATCTTATGAGATAGGCGCACACAAAAACCTGAGTAAAATCGCTTAGAGCCATTATTAAAAATGCGGCTTTGCCAGGAAGAGCCGATAACACAAAGCCACCAGCAAGTGCGCCAAGTATGGCGCCAAAGTGCACCACAACACTAAGCATTGCAATCGTCGCAACGTGATTTTTTTTCGCTTCCAAGCTCATTAAGTATGGATAAACCAGTAAATAGCTGGCTTTAAAAGCAAACATAGCCATGGAGGAAAACCAAAACCAATTTAAGTCGCTAGCAAAAAAGCTACTGACACTAAATACACCCGCAGCAATTTGGCTATAAACCAATAAAGGTAGCACATTAATGTATTTACTAATGAAGGCCCAAATAGGAAAACATACCATGACAACAAAGCAGCTGGCAGCAATGTAAGTGCCAACATAGGCAGGGTCACTTATATTAAATACCGCACTAAAGAAAGTAGGATAAAACGGCAATAACATTGAATCACTGAGCACTGCAAATACCGTTACCGCGATCAACAAAACTTTAAACTGCTTACTCATGCGCGAAACTGCTCTACTTCGTCGCTTAACTCATAATTGGGCGCAGCAAACTCCTGAAAAGCTATTTTACGTTCTATTGGATAATATTCATGTCCGGTGATCGCACGAATAATACAAGAGTTGCGATAACATGCCATGCCTAAATCAGGAGTCACAAAACCATGGGTGTGTTGCTCTGTATTTTGTACAAAAATACGTTGATGCTGCTTGTCTATTGAGTAATTACGAGCAACTTGATAAAGCCCCGCGTCGTCACTATCAATGCAATGACTGATCCCAGCTAAAAAGCTCGGTTGGTAAGACTGATAACCCGTTGCAAAAATAACGCTTTGGGTGTTTAGTGAATAACCTTGCTGCTGTTCAGTTTGCTCTAAGCTAAGTTCAAAACCCTGCTGGTGGCTCAGGTAGGTCATATCAATCAATGCCGAGTTTGTGTGCAAGCTTACTGGCAATTTAGCTGTTAGCCGTTTGCTATAAAGCAAATCAAAAATATTGTTGATCAATTCGCTATTAATACCTTTATAGAGATTATGCTGACGACGATTTAACTGCTGGCGTTTTTGTTCTGGTAATTGATAAAAATAATCAACGTATTCTGGTGAGGTCATTTCTAACGTTAATTTAGTGTATTCGAGCGGATAAAACCGTGAAGAACGAGTAAGCCAATTTAGTTGATAATCATGCTGATCAATCTCTTGTAATAAATCATAAAAAATCTCAGCGGCACTTTGCCCGCTACCAATAATGCTGATCGACTGTTTTTGCTGTAATTGACTTTTATTGGCTAAGTAGTTGCTAGAATGAATAACCCCCTCTTGCAACTTAAATGCTTGAGCACATTGAGGATGACGTGGCACCGGCCCGGTGCCTAACACTAAATGTTTAGCTAGATACACTTGTTCTGCTGTTTGTACTATATAAATATCTTCGTCTTGGCTGTACTCAACATGCTGAACCTCTGAATTAAAACGTATATTAGGCAGCTGCTTTGTTGCCCACTGGCAATACTGATTATATTCTTGGCGAAGTAAGAAAAAGTTTTCTCTAATATAAAAAGAATACAGTCGACCTTGCTGCTTTATATAGTTTAAAAAGCTATAAGGGCTAGTAGGGTCAGCAAGCGTTACCAAGTCAGACATAAAGGGGGTTTGTAAACTTACCTCAGGAAGCATCATGCCTGGATGCCAATTAAACTCAGCTTTTTTATCTAAAAAGAGGCTGCTGACTCCTTCAAGTGGCGCAGTTAAACATGCCAGACTTAAATTAAATGGCCCTAAACCAATACCAATAACATCATAAATGGACTTATCCATAGCTAACTTCCTCCAGTGCAAGACTTAAAGGAGCATGTTCGTTCGCTAAATCACTTGCTAAGTATTGATAACCATATTGCTTTATAAGCCTTACAACTTGCTGGATATCATTGATAGTGGTGGCACAGTTCAGTAAGGTGAACTTTAAATATTGTTTATCTGCTACCTTAGTTGCCGCGATCAACGCCTCACCTTGGCGAGATAACTGTTTACGAATATATTTATTTACGGCGTCCAATTCACTATCTGTAGCACCGCTATCGCCAACAAAACGAAATACCAGTGTACTTAACTGCGGCTGATGAATAATTTCAATATCTGCTTCAGAGGCTAATAACAAATAACCTTGTCGTGCTAAATGCATCACTTGTTCAAATGCTACACCTAAGTTTTGAGCTCCTACCGTACGCAGTGAAAACCACAACTTTAACGCATCAAAACGTCGTGTGGTTTGAATGCTCTTATTGCATAGATCTGGCGTTCCCGCTTGTTGCTGACTTAATGGGTTTAAATATTCGGCATGATAAGTAACAACTGATAGATGTTGCTTATCTTTTACAAAAAAAGCACTGCAGCTAACAGGCTGAAAAAATGACTTATGGTAATCAATAGTGACCGAATCTGCGCATTCAATACCCGCTAACTTGTGTTTATTATTGGGCGTTATTAATAAGCCCCCGCCATAAGCAGCATCAACATGAAGCCACGCACCACAGCGCTTAGCTATTTCAGCTATCTGCGTTAATGGATCGATACTACCAAAATCAGTTGTTCCAGCTGTTGCAACGATGGCCATAACGATATCGCCTTGTTGCTGACAGTCTTCGATTGCCTGATTTAAAGCGGTCATATCCATTCTAAAATATTCATCACACGGAACGCTTACAACAGCATCGTAACCAAGTCCTAAAATTGCGGCGGCTTTTTGAATACTAAAATGGCTAACTTTTGAGGTGAAAATTTTTAGTCGTTTAAAGTCGTGTGGTAAACCTTGCTGTTTATTAGTATGCCCTGCATATAACTGGCACTGAAAATCACGAGCTAACAACATCGCCATCAAATTAGATTGCGTACCACCACTGGTAAATACGCCATCAGCTAGCTCACCAAGCGCTAGTTTTGAGAGTGTCCAATCTACGATACTTTGTTCAATAAAAGTGGCACCACCACTTTGATCCCAGGTCTCTACAGCAGTATTAATCGAAGTAGCGAGCAATTCAGCAAGGATACTTTGATAAACAATCGGACAATTTAAATGCGCGAGATAGCGTGGATTATTAAAATAAACAGCATCTTTAAGATAAAGCTGAGCAACTTCTTCTAGTGCGTCCGGTATATCAAACAGCGGTTGATTAAGGTCAATACCAATAAATTTTTTAGCTAGCTCCTGCGGTAATATACCGCTAAATGGTTTTTGTTGTGTTGCGATTGTTTGCTCCAACAATTGCATAACCTGCTCAAGACCTATTTTAAAATTATCTATATTTTCCTTATTAAACATTGAATTAAGCATTGAACTTGCTTCATTAGTTGAAGCTTGCTGCTGTGAATCCGCCAGTAACACATTTAACTGAACCATGAGCACGATCACCTTTAATTGAAAACAATTGATAAATCTAAATGAGAATGTATACTAATCGCGTTTCCAATAAAGTGTCAATGGTTTAATTCTAGTAAAATTTAAGGAGTGATTGTGTTAAAAAAATCAATGTTTGGACTATCTGCAATATCATTATGTTTAATGAGTAACTATGGGTTTGCTGCAGAAAAGCCAGCCGCAGACGACATAGAAAGTATTGAAGTATATGGAAAAAGTTATCGTTCAACAGGGACCAAATCGAGTTTGACGCCGATTGAATCGCCTATGAGTTTTGAGGTTTACGACAATAAATTACTAGAGTTACGCCAAGTAGATACCGTTAATGAAGCATTGCGCTATGTTTCTGGGATCACACCTGAAAATCGCAGTACAGTAACGATTTTTGACCAATATACGATTCGTGGTTTTGAAAGTTACCGTAATTTTTACGATGGTTTACCGCTGCAATACAACCTAGCTTATAACTTAGCTCCACAAGTAGATGCGTATGCAACACAAAGTGTCGAAATTTTAAAAGGCCCAGCATCGGTTTTATACGGATCGGCACCTCCAGGTGGCATGGTTAACCAAACAGCAAAAACGCCACAAGCATCCTCTGAGCACAATATTAGAGCCCGAATTGGTAGCAATAGCTTGGCTGAATTAGCTTTAGATAGCACAGGCGCTATTACCGACGGCGTTAATTATCGCTTTATTGCAATTGCCCGTAGCCGCGACGGCCAACAGCAAACAACCGAAGAAGAAAGAATCACCATTGCGCCCTCAGTAACTTTTGAGATAAGTGAGCAAACAAGCTTAAACCTTAACTTATATTATCAAGACGATCCTAAAATGGTGCCATCAACGCCATTACCCGCGAAAGGCACACTTTACGAAGCCAGTTACGGTAAGTTAGATGCTGATGCGTATGCTGGCGATGAAAACTGGGCTGAGTTTGCTCGTGAAGTCACTATGATCGGGTATAAATTAAATCATGAATTTTCAGATTCAATTTCGTTTTTACAAAACTTTCGTTATACCAATGCCGATGCCACGCAACAAAATAGCTATGACTTCGGCTTAGCGGATGCAGATAAAATTTTAACTCGTACTGCCTATAAAACCATTGAAGACGCTGAAGGCTTCGTGATTGATAACCAACTCGCTGTGCAATTTGGTTTAGCGAATACTAATCATCAGCTATTATTTGGCTTTGAATATCAAACCCTTGATTCTACATTTGACTATGCCGACACTTTTGGTGCAAATACGCCAACACTTGATTTATCAAATCCAGATCACAGCCAGTTTAATGCAGCTACTACAGCCGCTTTAGATAGCTATCGTCAATTTAGCCGTTTAGAGCAATCTCAACGCGGTTTTTATCTTCAAGATGAGATAAAGCTCGATGCGCTGACAGTGATTGCTGGCCTTCGTTATGATAATTACTACAGTGTTACAGATGATACGAAAAGCGGTATATCTAGTAGTCAAGAAATCGATCAAAGCGATACCACTTTTCGTATTGCAGCAATTTATACCTTTGATAATAACATTGCTCCTTATGCCAGTTACTCAGAATCATTCGAGCCCACTTCGGGGGTAGATACCTTAACTGGCAAAGCATTTAAACCAACGACCGCAGAGCAAATTGAAGTCGGGATGAAATATCACAACAATGATGCAACAACTAAAGTAACCGCGGCCTTTTTTGATTTGCGCAAACAAGATGTGGTGGTTAACACTCCAGACTTTATGAAATACACACAAAATGGTGAAGTACAATCGAAGGGTTTTGAGATCAGTGTTTATCAGCAACTCACTGACACTCTTGATGTTACTGTAAATCTAACAGATATGGATGTTGAGGTAATAGATAATCCACAAAACCCGGCATTGGAAGGTAAAACACCAATTTGGGTAGCAGAGCAACAAGCCTCAATGTGGTTAAATTACTTCTTTAACGATGCATTGGAATTTAATGGCGGTGTACGTTATGTCGGTGAAAGTCAGTTAGATGCCTTAAATTCCGATACAGTACCGGGTTATACCTTGCTTGATGCTGCCGCTAGCTATCGTTTTAACGACAGCTATAAAATCGGTTTAGCCGTGAGTAACTTAACAGACAAACGTTATGTGGGTGCTTGTTTTGATATAAATGGCTGTTGGATGGGCGCTGAGCGCAGTGTTGAGCTTAGTTTAAACGCCTCATTTTAAGTATTTAAACTCGTTATGAACGCTGAACAACTCGCCCTTAGTAAGCTGTTAAAGCTTGCTAAGGGCTACCACAGAGCTTTAAATGTACCAGAAAAATCAACAGATTGGCTCGATATACAATCCAGTTCATTGCTGGTTGCAAGGTTACACCAGTATTGGCAGCAGCAATACCCCGCTGCTGGGCGCAGTTATTGGGCAATCAAAAGCTGGGGAATGCTGTATTGGCAACCTGTCTATTTAGCGCTTATCAGCGTTCATGAACTTAATATGAGTTTTTCTTTGCAAAACTTTAAGCAACACTATCAGCAAGGTGTTATTGCAGGGCTGCAACTATCCACTATAAAAGCGCAGTACCATCAAAACCAGCAACAGGCAGTAACGGATATGGCTGCCCATTTGAAACGCTATGTTGTTAAGTTACTCACAGATTTAAACCTCGTTGCAAGGCTTAATGAGCGTTTGGCGATGTCCTTATTAGCTGACACGCTATTAGCAATACTACTACTTCATGCAAAGCGAAAGCCGCAGTTTAATATTCAAGTAATGGCAGCGCACTGGTTGCATGCTCTCGATATCTCAGAGGCAGGGGAGTTTATTATGCTTACAGCTTGCTCAGACTCATTAGCATTAACGCGAAAAACATGTTGTTTGCATTACCAAATAGGTAATGTTGCAAAGTGCGCTAATTGCCCAAAACAACCTCAGCAAATTAAAGTTCAACGGATGCAACAGGAGTTAATAGCAGTATGTTACAGCTAAATAAAAAGCAAAAAGCGAGTATAAACTCGCTTTTCTAGCTAAGGTAAACACTACTGCACTTACTTTTTAACTGGGCGTTTCCAACCGGTTAAGTTGCGCTGTTTTGAACGCGCGATTGCTAGCTGTTCATTTTCAACCGTGCTGGTGATCACAGAACCTGCACCAACTGTTGCTGTTGCGCCAATGTTTACCGGTGCAACAAGCGATGAGTTAGAGCCAATAAAGGCATTATCACCAATAATGGTTTTGGCTTTATTTACGCCATCGTAGTTACAGGTAATAGTACCGGCACCAATATTTACTTTTTCGCCAATTTCAGCATCGCCTAAGTAAGAAAGATGGTTTGCTTTAGAGCCTTTGCCTAAACGGGTTTTTTTCATCTCAACAAAGTTACCAATATGCGAGTCTTCTTCCATAATGGCACCTGGCCGCAGGCGAGCATAAGGACCTAAAGTACACTTGTCGGCTACGCTTGCATCATCAATTAAGGTATTAGCTTTAATAATCACGTTATCGCCAATCGTACAATTTTTAAGTACGCAGTTAGGGCCAATTTCAACGTTATTACCAAGAGTAACTTTACCTTCAAAAATAACGTTTACATCAATTAGTACATCTTCACCCGTTGTCACTTCGCCGCGTACATCAATGCGAGCAGGATCGGCAAGCGTTGCACCATTAAGCATTAACTGTTCGGCTTGCCATGCTTGATAAGCACGCTCAAGACCTGCAAGTTGTACGCGGTTATTTGCACCTTCAACTTCCATTGGATGATCTGGTTGTGCTGAGCTTATCTCTACACCTTCACTGTGCGCCATGGCGACTATATCTGTGAGGTAGTATTCACCTTGCGCGTTTTCGTTAGATAAGTTGCCTAACCAGCTTTTGAGTAATTTACCATTTACAGCCATGATGCCAGTGTTTACTTCGTTAATAAGTAATTGCTCTGCGCTTGCATCTTTTTGTTCAACAATCCCTACTAGCTTGCCATCAACACGTAACATGCGGCCATAACCATTAGGGTTAGCTAAATTTACAGTAAGCACGGCTAAGCCGTTTTCAGGTGTGGCAGCGAGTAAACGCTCAAGGGTTGATTGCTTTGTTAATGGTACGTCACCGTATAAAACCAATACAGTGTCTTCATCATTAATATGTGGGTTTGCTTGTGCCACCGCATGGCCAGTACCAAGCTGCTCAGCTTGAAGTACCCAGTTTACATCGTTGTCAGCAAGTTGTTGTTGTAATAATTCACCGCCATGACCAAAAACTAAGTTAGTAGATGTCGCACCGAGTGCTTTAGCATTATCGATAACGTGTTGCACCATAGGTTTACCGGCAACTTTGTGCAGCACCTTAGGTAGAGCAGAACGCATACGAGTACCTTTACCCGCAGCAAGAATTACAGTAGTAAGTGACATTAAAACAATTTCCTTCTTTCTTTGTTTTATTGAAATGAATAAGCGCGTGTAAATTCAAAAAGATTACGTAAGTCACATCATGTGCACTTACTCAATGGCAATCTAGCAGTAGCCACTGAATCTAAGCTGAAATCACAACTTGCTTTGTATTAGTTATATTGTAACGGGGATCGATGAAGGATATAAGTAAAAATAATGATAAAGAGCTGTAAAAGTAGAGTTTAGAAAAATGATAGCGTTCTAATAAAATAACAATGCAGTATATTTCAAGCACAAAAAAGCCCACATAAAGTGGGCTTTTTGAAAACCAGATAGGCTTACTTTTTACGTAATTGCTGAATAACGCGTAGCTGTGCAATTGCTTCTGCAAGTTGTACTGCTGCTTGTTGATAATCTAATTCAGCGGCTGAAGAATTCGCCATTTGCGCTTCAGCTTCACGTTTAGCTGCTTCTGTTGCTTGTTCGTCAAGGTCTTCACCACGAACCGCTACATCAGCCAAAATAGTCACTATGTTCGGTTGCACTTCTAGAGTACCACCAGCAACATACATTACTTCTTCGTGACCAAATTGCTTTACTAAACGTACCATACCAGGTTTAAGGGCAGTCAATAGTGGCGCATGTCCTGGGTTTACACCTAGTTCACCTTCACTACCGCTTACTTGAATCGATTCAACCAGACCAGAGAATAACTTCCGCTCTGCGCTTACTACGTCAAGATGTACAGTCATAGCTGCCATACTACCCTCCTAATTACATGTTTTTGGCTTTTTCTTGAGCTTCTTCGATAGAGCCAACCATGTAGAACGCTTGCTCTGGCATATCATCAAATTCACCGTTTAAGATGCCTTTGAAGCCAGCAATTGTGTCTTTAAGTGACACGTATTTACCCGGTGATCCTGTGAAAACCTCTGCCACGAAGAATGGCTGAGATAGGAAACGTTGGATTTTACGTGCACGAGATACAAGTTGCTTATCTTCGTCAGAAAGCTCGTCCATACCTAGGATTGCAATGATGTCTTTAAGTTCTTTATAACGCTGAAGAACTGTCTGAACGCCACGTGCTGTATCGTAGTGCTCTTGACCAATTACTAATGGATCAAGTTGACGTGATGATGAATCAAGTGGGTCTACCGCTGGGTAGATACCAAGTGACGCGATATCACGCGAAAGTACTACTGTTGCATCTAAGTGAGCAAACGTTGTTGCTGGAGATGGATCCGTTAAATCATCCGCAGGTACGTATACCGCTTGGATTGAAGTGATTGAACCCGTCTTAGTAGATGCGATACGCTCTTGCAGTACACCCATTTCTTCAGCAAGTGTAGGCTGGTAACCTACCGCTGATGGCATACGACCAAGAAGTGCAGATACTTCAGTACCAGCAAGTGTGTAACGGTAGATGTTATCTACGAAGAAAAGTACGTCGCGACCTTCGTCACGGAACTTTTCAGCCATAGTAAGACCTGTTAACGCTACGCGTAAACGGTTACCTGGAGGCTCATTCATCTGACCGTATACAAGCGATACTTTATCAAGTACGTTTGAATCGTTCATTTCATGGTAGAAATCGTTACCCTCACGAGTACGCTCACCAACACCGGCGAATACTGAGTAGCCGCTGTGCTCGATTGCGATGTTACGAATAAGTTCCATCATGTTTACGGTTTTACCAACACCGGCACCACCGAATAAACCAACTTTACCACCTTTAGCGAATGGACATACAAGGTCGATTACCTTGATACCAGTTTCTAAAAGTTCTACTGAACTTGATTGCTCTTCGTATGAAGGCGCTGCACGGTGAATAGACATACGGTCTTCTTCGCCGATTGGACCAGCTTCATCGATTGGCTCACCAAGTACGTTCATGATACGACCAAGCGTTGCTTTACCAACTGGAACTTGAATCGCTTCACCTGTGTTTGATACTAATGCACCACGGCGTAAACCGTCAGTAGTACCTAGTGCGATAGTACGTACCACACCGCCACCTAGCTGTTGTTGAACTTCTAGAGTCAAACCAGCTAAATCGCCATCTGTTATTTTTAACGCGTCATATACGGCTGGCACGCTGTCTTGTGAAAATTCAATATCCACAACGGCGCCGATAATTTGGACGACCTTACCTAAACTCATGTCTATTCCTCTCGTTAATCTTTGCCCGAAGCATTAAACTGCTGCTGAACCAGAACAAATCTCACTAATTTCTTGTGTGATTGCCGCTTGGCGAGCCTTGTTATAAACAAGCTGTAACTCATCCATAAGGTCGCCAGCGTTATCAGTTGCAGCTTTCATTGCAACCATACGGGCGGCCTGTTCAGAGGCAGCATTTTCAACTACACCTTGGTATACTTGAGATTCCACAAAACGAACCATTAATGTATCCAAAATTGCTTTTGGATCTGGTTCGTAAATGTAATCCCAACGGTGTGCAAGTTCTTTGCTTTCGTCTTTTGGCAAAGGCAACAACTGATCGATTGTTGGCTCTTGCTTCATGGTATTTACAAACTTGTTGTAAACCACATACAAGCGGTCTAATTTGCCTTCATTGAATGCTTCTAGCATTACTTTTACCGGACCAATTACGTCGGTAATAGAAGGCGCATCGCCTAACCCTGATTTTTTGGCAAGTACTGTTCCACCAAAACGGTTAAAGAAAGTGCCGGCTTTTGAGCCCATAACTGCGAAATCTGCAGAAACACCTTTTTCTTTCCACGCTTTGATATCTAAAGATACTTTCTTAAACTCATTAGAGTTCAAGCCACCACATAAACCACGGTCGGTAGAAATGACGATATAACCAACGCGCTTGACCTCACGCTCTTCCATATATGGATGGCGATATTCAAGGTTAGCATTAGCAACATGACCGATCACTTTGCGTAAATTTTCAGCGTACGGACGGCTTGAAGCCACTCGTTCCTGTGCCTTTTTCATTTTAGACGCAGCAACCATTTCCATAGCGCTAGTGATCTTTTGAGTATTTTTAATACTACCGATCTTGCTTTTAATCTCTTTTCCGCTGGCCATGACTCTTTCTCCGAATCAAGGTGTGCTTTAGCGAACTAAAGCGCACCATTTATAACTAAATTACCAAGTTTGCGTAGATTTAAACTTCTCTAGAAGTTCTTTAAGCTGCGCTTCGATCTCGGCATTGTAGTTACCAGTTTCATTGATTTGAGCCATAAGCTCTGCGTATGTGCTGTTTGCATAAGAAAGTAACCCAGCTTCGAAATCCATGATTTTAACGATTTCGATATCTTGAAGGTAACCTTTCTCTGCTGCAAATAACGACAAAGACATTTCAGCAACAGACATTGGCGCGTACTGTTTCTGCTTCATTAGCTCTGTTACACGCTCACCATGCTCAAGTTGAGCACGAGTTGCATCATCAAGGTCAGACGCGAACTGCGAGAACGCAGCTAATTCACGATACTGAGCTAGGGCTAGACGAATACCGCCACCTAGTTTCTTAACGATTTTAGTTTGTGCAGCACCACCAACACGCGATACCGAGATACCAGCATTTACTGCCGGACGGATACCTGAGTTGAATAAGTCAGTTTCTAAGAAGATCTGACCATCGGTGATAGAGATAACGTTAGTCGGTACGAACGCAGAAACGTCGCCGCCTTGAGTTTCAATGATTGGCAATGCCGTCAATGAACCTGTTTTACCTTTCACTTCACCATTGGTGAACTTTTCAACGTACTCAGCGTTTACACGCGATGCACGCTCAAGAAGACGAGAGTGAAGATAGAATACGTCACCTGGGTATGCTTCACGACCTGGTGGACGCTTAAGTAGCAATGAGATTTGACGGTAAGCAACTGCTTGCTTAGATAAATCATCATATACGATTAATGCGTTTTCACCACGGTCACGGAAGTATTCACCCATAGTACAGCCCGCGAACGGTGCTAAGTACTGAAGTGCCGCAGACTCAGAAGCAGATGCAACAACTACGATAGTATTTGCAAGTGCACCGTGCTCTTCTAATTTACGTACTACGTTAGCAATAGTAGATGCTTTTTGACCAATCGCTACGTACACACACTTAACGCCTGTGTCTTTTTGATTGATGATTGCATCGATTGCTAGTGCAGTTTTACCTGTTTGGCGGTCACCGATCACAAGTTCACGTTGACCACGACCCACTGGGATCATCGCATCGATAGATTTATAACCAGTTTGTACTGGCTCATCTACTGATTTACGTTCGATTACACCCGGTGCAATTTTTTCTACAGGTTCAAAACCGTCGTTATCTAAAGCGCCTTTACCGTCGATAGGTGCACCTAGTGTGTTTACAACACGACCAAGTAAACCAGCACCAACAGGAACTTCTAAGATACGACCAGTTGTGTATACTTTTACGCCTTCTGTAAGGTCAGCGTATGGACCCATTACTACTGCACCAATTGAGTCACGCTCAAGGTTTAGTGCGATAGCATAACGGTTGCCTGGAAGCTCAATCATTTCACCTTGCATACAGTCAGCAAGACCGTGGATGCGAATGATACCGTCAGTAACAGATACAATTGTACCTTCGTTACGAGCTTCACTTACAACTTCGAACTTCTCAATACGTTGTTTGATCAGATCAGAAATTTCAGTGGAATTAAGTTGCATGCTCTTCTTCCCAATTACGATTGTAGTGTAGTGGCTAAACGGTTTAATTTACCGCGAACAGTGCCGTCGATTACTGTGTCTCCAGCCTTAATCATAAGGCCACCAACAAGTGATTCGTCAACACTACAATTCAGCTTAACTTTGCGTGCGAAACGTTTTTCAAGTGCCGCTACCAGTGTTTCTTGCTGCGTTGCAGCAAGGGTTGTTGCAGAGGTGATGTCAACATCAATCTCTTTATCGTAATCTGCTTTAAAAGCAGAGAACAATTGTGCAACAGCTGGTAGGGCGGTCAAACGTCCATTTTCAGCCATAACCTTTACAAGGTTTTGACCGTATTCGTTGAGTTGCTCTGCACAAACAGAAATAACAATTTCTGATTGCTTATCAGCAGAGGCGCTTCCAGTTAGGAATTGAGCGACTTGTTCATTTTTCGCCACTTCTGAAGCAAAAAACAACATATCATTCCAACTCTCAACTACGCCTTTTTCAACGGCAAATTCAAAGGCCGCTTTAGCGTATGGGCGAGCGATTGTAGTCAATTCAGACATGCTCAGACCCTCCTATTAAAGCTCAGCTACAAGTTTTTCAACAATGTCGCTGTGCGCGGCTTCATTGATTTCGCGCTCTAGAATCTTCTGTGCGCCGATAACCGCTAAAGTAGCAACTTGCTTACGCAGTTCTTCTTTAACACGGTTACGCTCGGCTTCAATTTCAGAATGACCTTGAGCAATGATGTTTTCGCGCTCGTCGTGACCACGAGATGTCTCTTCGTCTACGATTTGCGTTGCACGCTTCTTAGCTTGCTCGATGATTTCAGCAGCTTGTGATTTAGCTTCTTTAAGTTCTGCAGTTGCTTTTTTACGAGCAAGTTCAAGATCTTTTTCAGCTTTATCAGAGGCCGCTAAACCATCTTCAATTTTTTTCTGGCGAGCTTCAATAGCACCGTTAAGTGGTGGCCACACAAACTTCATGCAGAACCAAACAAAAACGATAAATGCTATTAATTCGCCGAGTAGAGTAAGGTTTAAACTCACAACCACTCCTCCTTAGTCAATAGTTGATCGCGGATAAAGTATTTTTTCAATATTAAAGTGCGAACAACATGTATAGACCAATACCTACACCGATCATCGCGATAGCATCGATAAGACCCGCTACGATGAACATTTTAACTTGTAGTTGTGGTGCAAGCTCAGGTTGACGAGCAGCAGACTCAAGGAATTTACCACCTAAGTTACCAAAACCGATAGCAGTACCTAAAGCACCAAAACCGATAAGTAACGCTACAGCGATATATTTAAGACCTAGTACGATTTCCATTGTTTTCTCCGATTAATTTTCAAAGTTTAAAGTTTAAGTAAAAAAATCTTTATTGAACTGACGTCTGATTAATGATCAGTTGACGCCATGCTCAGGTATACAATTGTTAGCATCATGAAAATGAATGCTTGCAATACGATTACGAGAATGTGGAACACAGCCCATACGAAATGCAGTGGTAATTGGAATAAGCCAATCGCTGCAATCAGAATGAAGATCAATTCACCTGCGTATAAGTTACCAAATAAACGTAGTGCCAATGAGATTGGCTTAGCAAACAAGGTTACTAGCTCTAGTAACAAGTTTACTGGAATAAATAGTGCTTGAACCACTGGGTTCTTAACGTTAAACGGTTGTAATGTAAGTTCTTTAACAAAACCCATAACGCCTTTAACGCGAATCGAATAAAAGATGATAAGTGCGAATACACCTAAACCCATTGCTAACGTTAAGTTAAGATCGGTTGTAGGTACCACTTTCATATAAGTATGCGATTGACCGCTTGAAATAACATCCCAAGACTCACCACTAATCAATGCCGCAGCAGTTGGTAGGAAGTCAACAGGTATTAAATCCATTAAGTTCATCAAGAATACCCAGACAAAAATTGTCAGAGCAAGAGGGGCAATTAGTTTACTTTTACCGTGAAAGGTATCTTTCACGTTAGAGTCAACGAATTCTACGACCATCTCGATAAAGCACTGAAATTTACCAGGAACACCAAGCGTTGCTTTATTCGCAGCGCGCTTGAAGATCCATAGAAAGATCAATCCTAAACCGATAGACCATGCGAGGGTATCGACATTAAGTACCATCCACCAATTGTTAGGGTCGTCGGATAGACGCACCTGACCGTTGGTTAGGTGGTGCTTGATGTAACCCGTTAGAGTTAGCTCTTCACCTGCAGCCATGTTATATCCCAAAAGTTAATGATTAAAAAAAACTGGCGCGAACAATCCAACGAACATCACTAATATAAAACTACAAAAAAATGGCAAAAAGATTACCGGATACAGTTTAAATATCAGCGCAAACAAAAAGATTGTTAGCAAAAATTTTAATCCGTTGCCGCGTTTAAACGAGGCAAACACTTGTTTTGCTTTACTAGCACCCATATAACGGAATGCATAGATAACAAATACAAAATTAGGGAGCACCGCTACAGTGCCTCCAGCGATAGCTGAAAGGCCGGCATCTACTCCCCAACCAACAAAAATGATTACAGCAGCAACTAATGCTACAACACCCTGAAGACATATTAATTTTAATGCGGCAAGCCGATATGGCCTCGCTAACTTATTTGTCACGTTTAGTTAACCTTAGTGGCAATCTAATTGTCAGGGCATGAAAACTGGCGAAATTATACTGATTCCTACCAGTTTTGCAACTTGAGTCGGTGTATTGTGGTGCAAATTTGCGACGAATGTCTCTTTTTGGACATGATATTTATTAATGCTCGGAATTCTCTGCATTTATACGGCTTAAAATTCCATCTAACTCTTCTAAGTTAGTATACGAAATAACTAAGTTTCCTTTGCCTTTTTTGTTGTAGTTAATTTCAACTTTAGCACCCAAGTTTTCGGCTAATTGTTGTTCTAACTGTTTGACATCTGGATCTTTTTCGAAAGTTTCTTTTTTAGGGTCAGGTTCAATAATTGAACGAACTAATTTTTCTGTTTCGCGTACAGTTAAAGCCTTTGCTACAGCCAGTCGAGCAGCATCAGATTGTGCTTCACCTTCAAGGGCTAATAAACAACGCGCATGACCCATTTCAATATCGCCATGTTCCAACAATATTTTAACATCATCATTAAGGTTATTCAGTCGTAATAAATTAGTTACTGTCGTGCGTGATTTGCCTACGGCATCTGCCACTTGTTGGTGAGTTAATTCAAACTCAGTTAACAAACGGTGCAATGCAACCGCTTCTTCCATGGCATTTAGATCTTCGCGTTGAATATTTTCAATCAATGCGATGGCCACCGCAGCTTCATCAGGCACATCTTTAATGATACATGGTACTACGTCTAGCTTAGCTATTTGTGCAGCACGCCAGCGACGTTCACCAGCAATTATCTCATAACTGTTTTCTGCTACTGGACGAACTACAATTGGCTGAATAATCCCTTGCGATCGAATTGAGCTTGCTAGCTCTTCAAGCGCTTCTTCGGACATGTCTTTACGTGGCTGATATTTACCTGAGTGTAAAAACTCAATCGGTAGCTTTTGCAGTTCACTACTGGTTGGCTGAACAATTACATCCTGCTCACTCACGTTGGGTTGTTCAGTGCGGGCACTCGGTGCTGGTTTTGACGAGCTTAATAAAGCATCGAGTCCTCGGCCTAAACCGCGTTTTTTAGCAGACATGTTCTTTTTACCTCAAGTTAGGCGACGATTGGGGATATTTTTTCTTTTCTGCGTAACATTTCACCGGCAAGTGCTAAATACGCTTTAGCACCACTTGATGCCCGATCATAATACATTGCGGGTGCACCAAAACTCGGCGCTTCAGCTAAACGTACATTACGTGGGATCACGGTGCGGTATACTTTATCGCCAAAATGTTGTTTAAGCTGCTCAGATACATCATTGGCCAAACGATTACGCGGATCGTACATAGTACGTAAAATCCCTTCAATCTGTAGTTTTGGATTAACTAACTTGGCTAATTGCGTAATTGTGTCCATTAATGCGGTTAAACCTTCAAGCGCATAATATTCACATTGCATAGGCACTAAAATTGAATCCGCGGCCGCCATTGCATTCACCGTAAGCATGTTCAGTGATGGTGGGCAGTCGATAAAAATAAATTCATATTGATCAGATATTTTTTCAAGCGCATTGCGTAGTCGTACTTCTCGAGCATAAAGCTCCATCAGTTTAACTTCGGCGGCGGTAACATCACCATTGGCAGCAATTAAATGATATTCACCAGAGGTTTCTTTAGTAACAACTTCTTCAATTGGTTTATCTTCGATTAATAAATCATAAATTGTTGCCACATCGCCGTATTTGTCTACGCCGCTACCCATGGTTGCATTGCCTTGCGGATCGAGATCAATAAGCAACACTTTACGTTTAGTTGCAGCCATTGATGCCGCGAGATTAACTGCTGTGGTGGTTTTACCCACACCACCTTTTTGGTTTGCTATTGCGATGACTTTTGCCACAGTATCTCTGATCCCTAGTCTTTAGAAAGAATAATTAAATGTCTTTGCGCATCTAATTTTGGTACTTCCAAGGTGATTTTTTGCTCGAACTTAACACCTGCTGGTAAAGATTCTAGCTCTTCACTTGGAAATACGCCTTTTAAGGCAATAAACTTACCTGAATGATCAATCAAGTGCGAACACCAGTCAACCATATCTTGTAAAGATGCAAAAGCACGACTCAATACACCATCTAATTTAACACTTGGTTGATAATCTTCAACTCTAGACTGCACTGGGGTTACATTTTTCAGACCTAGCTCATGTTTTACCTGCATTAAAAAACGCACGCGTTTACCTAAACTATCTAATAAAATAAATTGTGTCTCAGGTAATGCAATAGCTAATACGATACCCGGAAGACCAGGACCCGTACCAACATCAATATAATGATGACCGGGTAGGTGAGGTGCAACAACTAAGCTATCCATAATATGCTTAATCATCATATCCTCAGGTAAACGCACTGAGGTTAAATTATAAGCTTTGTTCCATTTGTTGAGTAACTCAACATATTGAACCAATTGTTGCTGCTGTTTTTCAGTTAGCGCAATATCAGTTTGCGCTAACAAAGTAGTTAATTGTTGCTGTAACACAGTATTCCTTAATGACTACGCAATTTTACGTAGTAAGCCTTGCTTCTTCAGATAAACTAATAATAGCGAAATAGCAGCAGGCGTGATACCTGAAATACGTGATGCTTGACCGATTGTATCAGGACGCGCCTCAGTTAATTTAACAACCACTTCATTTGATAGACCCGATACGATCGAGTAATCATAATCTTTAGGCAAAATAGTTAACTCATGACGAAGTTGCTTATTGATCTCTTCTTGCTGACGAGCAATATAACCTGCGTACTTAGTGTGGATCTCAACTTGCTCTAACGCTGTTGCATGATCAAACTCAGATCCTAATCCTTCGATCGCCATTAGATCGTTATAACGGATCTCAGGGCGACGTAATAATTCTTCTAAACTTGCCTCTCGGGTTAATGGTGTTTTAAGTAAGCCATTAACTTGATCAATTACAGCGTGATCTTTATGGATCCAAGTTTCTTTGATCCGTTGAGATTCTTTTGCAATGATATCCATTTTTTCATTAAATGCTTGCCAGCGTTCATCGTTAACTAAACCAAGTTCACGACCTTTTGCTGTTAAACGAATATCAGCGTTGTCTTCACGTAGTAACAAACGGTATTCAGCACGACTAGTAAACATACGGTACGGTTCTTTGGTACCTAGTGTAGTTAAATCGTCGATTAATACACCGACATAAGCTTCATCACGGCGCGGTGTCCAAGGCTCTTTACCTTGTACTTGCAATGCTGCATTCATACCGGCAATTAAGCCTTGTGCACCGGCTTCTTCATAGCCTGTAGTGCCATTGATCTGTCCAGCAAAGAACAAACCATCAATAAATTTGGTCTCTAATGATTTCTTTAAATCGCGTGGATCAAAAAAGTCGTACTCGATAGCATAGCCTGGACGGCAAATATGTGCATTTTCAAAGCCAGTGATTGATTGCACAATCTCTAATTGCACATCAAATGGCAAACTAGTTGAAATACCATTTGGATAAAGCTCATAAGATGTTAGGCCTTCAGGCTCAACAAAAATTTGATGTTTGTCTTTATCTGCAAAGCGAACAATTTTATCTTCAATAGAAGGACAGTAACGTGGACCAATCCCTTCAATAACACCTGAGTACATAGGTGAACGATGTAAATTATTGCGGATCACATCATGAGTTTTTTCATTGGTGTATGTGATGAAGCAAGAAATTTGTTGTGGATGATCTAACTGCTTACCCATAAATGAAAACACCGGTGTTATAGCATCACCAGGTTGTTGTTCCATTTTACTAAAATCAACTGTACGGGCATCAATACGTGGTGGCGTTCCAGTTTTTAAGCGATCAACACGAAATGGTAATTCACGTAAACGATTTGCTAATGCGATTGAAGGTGGATCACCAGCGCGACCACCTTTGAAGTTTTCTAAGCCAATGTGAATTTGGCCACCAAGGAATGTGCCTACGGTTAATACAACAGAAGGTGCGCTAAAACGCAGTCCCATTTGAGTAACAACACCTGTTACTTTATTATTTTCAACAATCAGATCATCACATGATTGCTGAAAGATCTTCAGGTTATCTTGGTGTTGTAAAATATCTTGAATAGCAGCTTTATATAAAGCGCGATCTGCTTGTGCACGAGTAGCTCTTACTGCAGGTCCCTTTGAAGAATTTAAAGTACGGAATTGAATACCGCCTTTATCAATTGCTTGGGCCATTGCACCACCTAGTGCATCAATTTCTTTAACCAAATGACCTTTGCCAATACCACCAATTGCTGGGTTACATGACATCTGACCAAGGGTATCCATATTGTGAGTCAGCAGTAGGGTATTCATACCCATACGTGCAGCAGCTAACGCAGCTTCTGTACCTGCATGTCCACCACCAACAACAATAACATCAAAATTTTCGTGAAAAATCATTTCGGGATCCTACTTAATCAACCAGCAAACTTTCAAGGGGGAGCGTATTCTACCTATAAATTTACAGAAGATAAATGATTAAACTGTGGCCAAGATCTAAGTAAATGATCTCTAATAATATAAAGGATCTTTTAAAGAGATCTTTTATTACTGTTACTACTACTGAGCATGATTTCTGTTGATAAGGTTTAGTTTACTTATTAAAACATAAAGTTAGATCGGATCTAAAGGTGTTGATATGATCGGATCTAACTGATTATAAGCTCTGATCAAAAAGGCTCTTTATGCACAGGGGGTATTGGATCAGATCTTATCCAATGGATAACATAGTCTTAAAACGCAGTTAGATCATAGCTTATCCACAATTTGATATAAATACTCAGTAAATTGTGGGTAACTTTAAATTTGGATCTAAACTGTGATCTTAATTAAATACGGTTTATTTGCTCGATCCAGCTTGGTAACCAAGCTAATGCGGTGTCTTCTGGTAGTTCTTCATCAAGAATATTCAACTCTAAGCGCTCTGCTATACAGTGCGCGCCTTTACTTACTAAAAGTTGTTCTAGATTACGGCCTGCGAGGTTATAGGTATCATAACTGGTGTCACCTAAACCAATAACACTAAAATTTAATCCTTTTAAATCATTAACTTGATTAATATCTTCAACAAAGGATAAAAGGTTCTCAGGATAATCACCAGCACCATAAGTAGAAGTACACAATAACCAGATAGTATTTTCTTGGTTTATCTGTGAAAAGTTAGGTTGATCATGAACTTCTGTAGTGATCCCTTGAGTAACTAATTGCTCTGCTAGTTGCTCACCTACATACTCAGCAGATCCCATTTGGCTGCCTATAATGATATTAACGGAGTTCATAATTCTATTTGATCACACAACTGCTTACTTATAGGCTTATGATAACTGAGTTTACTCAGCAGTAAAGCCTTGAATGGAAGTTTGTATAAGTATTTAAAGTACGATTTTTGATGTTTCTTATTTTTAATTCGTAATTATTTGATATATATAAATAAAATAAAGTATTCCAATATGTAATCTTCTGATCAAGCTGTTGATAAAAAGTGGGAAAGCTGGGTAGTAACAACATAAGATCTTATTTTTATTTTACTAAGATATTGATTTTACGTTTTATGAGTGGTGAATTTTCGTTTCATTAAGAGTTTTAAAACGAGTGATCAGAATGTGGATAGATCGCCTGTTGATAACGATCGTTTTGGCTATAAATTAATTTATGAAATGCCAAAAAATATTTCAAGTAGGGTGCTAAATAAGTAATTAATGGCAATTAAAGTTGATTTAGTGGGTTTATTGCTCGATTTATACTGTTTTAGCTAATAAATTGAGTACTTTTTATATGCCTCTCAGTTAAAAATGATCAAAAAAGCCCAAATTGTGGATAACAATTTGAGCTTGTGCTGATCAATTTCTAAATTAGTTACTATTTTTATCACTAATTATGATTTTAATTTTGTATAAATAGCTTTTAAAACTCCGATTAGAATAAATGATCGCTACTTTTTGTGCTATTAAAAGTACTGCTAGCGGTAAAAATATAGGCTTTTGTGGCATCAAATAGTGCATTACCAAGCGTATATCTTTGCACGCCATGTGCAAATAATGAACTGCTATTACTACTATTATCGCAAAGAAAATCACTTTTTAATGGCTGTGCCATCACGTTAAGTGGCACCTTAAGTGTCGTTGTTATTTGCTTTATTGCTGTTAAATCGGATAATCCAGGGATAAAAATACCATCAACGCCAGCGTCTTGATAAGCCAAAGATCGAGTTATTACATGTTCAAGAGAAGCCATATTTTGGCTGTAGCAATCAGTTCTAGCATTGATAAATAGCTGTGAAAAACCATACTTTTTAAGTGTATTTTTAATCGCTTTAAGGATCTCTACTTGGTGTTCTAGGGAGCGTAACTGAGCTGTTTTTTTATCTGAATCCTCAATATTAATACCGACAGCACCTAATTTGGCTACGGCCAAAACATGCTGACAAATAGTGCTTACGTCATTACTGTAACCTGATTCAATATCCACGGAAACAGCAATATTAACAGCATCGATTATTGGTTTTAGCTGACTTATAAACTCCTCAAATGAGCATTGTTCGCCATCTTCTTGACCTCGAGATTGGGCCATCCCCCAACTTGTTGTGGCGATAGCAGCAAAACCAGCATCAGCTAATATACGAGCGCTTAATGGATCCCACGCATTTGGTAATAAAAATAATTGCTCTTGTTTATGTAATTGATGAAAGGTTTGGTATTTATTCATAATGATCTCAAAAGTGAATTTCATTATGACTATAAAAAGATTACGGTGACTACGCTGGCCAAGTTCGGCACTGAACGTAAATTTTAAGCTCGTTGTAAAAACCTAAAAGGCAGTGATAGCGACGGATAATTTAGAGCGGTTGGTTAAATAACGACTTGTATTTTTTATTGAATACAGCTAATACCAATCGTGTAAAGTTACTGACCATTTATAGCGACAGATAAATACAGTGATAACAAGGCGTAAATTTTGACATGTAGTTGTTCTAATTGAAAAAATTATAACGCAGTTAGCGCTTTATGTAGCTCGCTAGAATGGTTAAATATTTAAGTCGATTGGTATAATAATATACTGGTTTTTGAAGGGGATTAAGAGTGCTTATATAAGCACCCTTAGTTTTTAATTATTTACCGATACAAAATGAGCTGAAAATTTTGCCAAGTAGATCGTCAGAGGTAAATTCACCGGTGATCTCGTTTAAGTAGTTTTGTGTTAAACGTAGTTCTTCAGCTAGGATCTCACCGGCAATATGCATCTCTAATTGGTCTTTGCCAGTTTGTAAATGATGAGCTGCGCTATCGAGTGCATCCAAGTGACGACGACGGGCCATAAAGCCGCCTTCGGTAGCTCCCTGAAAACCTATACATGCCTTTAAGTGAGTACGAACTAACTCTATACCATCAGCATTTTTAGCACTTAAGCTGATCACTGGATATTGCTGGTTTTCGCTCATACCGACTTCGTCACCCGATAAATCGGCTTTATTTCGGATCACGGTTACGCCCATACCGGCAGGTAGTTTGGCCATAAACTCTGGCCAAATAGCATGTGGGTCAGTGTCTTTGGTATCAGTGCCATCAAGCATAAACAACACGCGGTCGGCTTGTTTTATTTCATCCCATGCGCGTTCAATGCCTATTTGCTCAACGCGGTCTGGGCTTTCGCGCAGGCCTGCAGTATCTATAATATGTAGCGGCATGCCATCAATGTGAATGTGTTCTCGTAGTACGTCACGGGTGGTGCCGGCAATTTCAGTAACAATAGCGGCTTCACGCCCTGCAAGTGCATTTAGTAAACTAGATTTGCCTGCGTTAGGGCGCCCAGCAATCACCACGCGCATACCTTCACGCATAATGCTGCCTTGTTTTGCTTGATTGGTCACATTGCTTAGCTGGGTGATAATGGCATTTAGATCACCAGAGACTTTACCGTCAGATAAAAAGTCTATTTCCTCATCGGGAAAATCAATGGCCGCTTCAACGTACATACGCAAGTGAATGACTTTTTCAACTAAGGTATCAATGTGCTTAGAGAACTCGCCCTGGAGTGATTGTAAGGCGCTTTTGGCTGCTTGTTCTGAAGTGGCATTAATTAAGTCAGCAATTGCTTCTGCTTGGGTTAAGTCCATTTTGTCGTTCATAAAGGCGCGCTCAGAAAACTCGCCTGGCTTTGCTAATCGTACACCTTCAATTTGGCTAATTTCTTTAAGTAGCATATCCAGTACTACAGGACCGCCATGGCCTTGTAGTTCAAGTACATCTTCGCCAGTGAAAGAGTTTGGCCCGGCAAAATAAATAGCAATACCTTGATCAAGTTGCTCGCCAGCAAGACTGTTAAATGGCACGTAATCGGCGTAACGCACCTTAGGGCAACGACCAATAATCTGTTCGGCGACGGTTTTTACTAAACTGCCAGAAACGCGAATAATACCAACGCCACCACGACCAGGTGCGGTTGCTTGTGCTGCAATTGTGTCTTGATTGATCATGCTAATAGTTTGCCAACTTAAAGAGTAATGGTATGGGCGTATTGTAACCTATGCAGTTATGACTGGCGAATAGCGGGCAATAAAAAAGGCGACCAATGGTCGCCTTAATTTAAGTAACTGAGCAAATTAGCCCCTGACTTTTATTCCTTGCTTTTCCATACCGCGATAGATGATCAGCATCTGTGCGATAGAGATAAGGTTTGATACTAACCAGTAAAGTACTAGACCAGATGGGAACCAAAGGAAGAACACTGAGAAGATAACCGGCATAAAGGTCATCATCTTTTGTTGCATCGGATCAGTTACCGTCATTGGTTGTAGCTTCTGAGTAATAAACATACTGGCACCAAATAAGATTGGTAGTACGTAGTATGGGTCTTTCGCAGATAAGTCAGTTAACCAAAAAATAAACTCAGCATGACGCAGTTCTGTTGATTCTAAGAATACATAAAATAGCGCTAAGAAAATTGGCATTTGCAGCAAAATAGGGAAACAGCCACCCATAGGGTTTACTTTCTCTTTGCGGTACATTTCCATGGTTGCTTGGCCGAATTTTTGACGGTCATCACCAAACTTTTCTTTTAATGCAGCCATTTTAGGCTGTAGGGCACGCATCTTAGCCATTGACGTATATTGCGCTTTGGTAAGTGGGTACATTGCTGATTTAACAATCACAGTAATGGCGATAATTGCCACACCCCAGTTACCTAGTATGCTATGTAGCCATTTTAATAGTATAAATAACGGCTGTGAGATAAACCATAACCAACCGTAATCGACAGTTAAATCTAAGTTCGGATGAATAGCTTCAAGTATATCCGACTCTTTCGGGCCCATATAGTAAGTTGCACCAAGAGTTGCTTGTTGGTTTGCTTGTACATTTATCGGCTCACCTTTAGCACCAATAATTGCTGCGTTGCCTTTAGCAATTAAGCTGTAAAGGGTATTTTGCTGTTCTTGCGAAGGAACCCACGCACTTACAAAGTAGTGCTGAATAAAAGCAATATAACCACCTTGGGTATTTATGCTAAGGTTTTTGTCGGCCATATCAGAAAAGCTATATTTCTCGTACTTTTCCTCAGCTGAACCATAGGCAGCACCTAAGTAGTTTTGGTCAACTAAGCTGCCTTTATCTTGTACTGTGCGTTTTACTTGCGTATACAGCTGTACTTGAATTGGCTCTGCGGTGGTGTTATTTACTGAGTATTCTAAAGCAACATCGTATTGACCTTTTTTGAATACATACGTTTTAGTAAAACTAACACCTTTGCTATCAGTAAATGTAAGTGGTACGCGAAGTTCGTCACCTGTTAAAGCAAATGTTTTTTGCTCCGTGTGATAAACCGGGCGACCTTCTGCAGATGCATCTGGGCCATTTAAGCCTATTAAACCACTCTGAGAGAAGTATTGTTTACCATCAAACTCACCAAGTAACATATAAGGCGTTTCGCTACCTTTTGTTTCTTCGTATTGCAGTAAGTCAGCTTCAACAATATCACCACCACGGGTGTCAATTTTAACTTTGAATACGTCAGTCGTAATTTCAATAACTGAACGTTTCGCGGTTGTTGCTGCAGTAGGTAATTCACCATCGGTTGATGATGGAACATAATCATCAGAGTCAGGGGAATTAGTTTGTAGTGTTTGTGTGTTGGCACTAGGATCGACTTTTGGTGCGTTGTAGTCTTTATTCCACTCTTGGAACAATAAAAACGATACAAGCATCAGGCCGATGAATAAAAACGTGCGTTGCGATTCCATAACAGCTCTTATTTCTCGTGTTGGTGGTTAATATGGGTTAATTTTTCAGGTACGGGATCATCCCCACCTGAATGTAAAGGATGACATTTTAATATGCGTTTAACCGCTAACCAACTCCCTTTTACAGATCCATGCAAATTAATTGCTTGAATAGCATAACTAGAGCAGGTTGGATTAAAGCGACAATGCGGACCTAACAGCGGACTAATCCACTTTTGATAACCACGAATTAATAACACTAAACAGCGCTTAGGAAAAGCAACAAGTGGTTTTAGTAACCTCATGATGTTCAAGCCTCTGCGTAATATTTAGTGAATGGATACCATGAATTTAAACGCCCAAAATGGAATTTTAAATGCATGATTAAAAGGTGAGCTAAAGATACCTTAATTAACCATGTAATTCTATTGCTATTGGCTCTGTTTATTGGATTTAGCCGATTTGTTGGGGCGTTTTTTAAACGGCGGTGGTTTTGGTGCACCAGGTTTACAGCGTTCGTTAATCTTGCGCCATAATTTAGTGAGTTGTTTAGTTAGCTCTTCATTTGACTGTTCATCAATACCACTTTTAACCATCAGCACAATATCGACATTATCAATAGTGTGTTGGTTTAAACGAAAACTTTCGCGAGCAAGACGTTTAATACGGTTTCGTTGGCAAGCTTTTTTAACCCGTTTTTTAGCGACAGTGAGTCCTAAGCGAGGTTTTGCTTGGTCATTGGGTTTTGCTAATAAGGTAAAGAAAGGAGTTGCGGCCCGAGCGGGTTCATTAAAGATGCGAGAGTAATGCGAGGGAGTTAACAGACGTAACTCCCTGCCAAAGTTAAAGTCTTCCACTTATATATTAAGCAGAAAGAACTTTGCGGCCTTTAGCGCGGCGACGAGCTAATACTTTACGGCCATTTACAGTTGCCATGCGAGCACGGAAACCGTGTGCACGTTTGCGTTTTAAAACGCTAGGTTGAAAAGTTCTTTTCATAACAATTCCATCCGATCGGTTAAAGGTTAAAACATCCTATGCAGGTCGCGATCCTGGCACAGGTGCCATTGCGAGCGCGAGATATTATCGATGAAGTGCCTTAAAGTCAACCATAATCGCATTTATAATAGAGGGGTGATAATAGATCTGTTGGCAGGATCTGCTAGGATCCTTATATTAAAGAAGTTTTCCACAGGCTCTGTATAAAAAGTGCATAAAAGCTTGGGGTAAGTAAAATAGATCACATAATTTGATCGCGATCCAAGCCCTTTTTTGCTATGATCATACTTTGAAGTTAAAAATAATTGCTATTAAAAATCAACGTCTTGCTTGTTTTTTTTAGCCAGATCATATTTTTCAAAAAAATCAATCTTGTACTTGTGGATAAAGTGCATTCATAATACTCGGTCTTGGGTTAATAAATTGCCTAAATAATAGTAATAAATGTATGATTTCCGGCCACTAAAGATGACCGGGAATAAATACTAAGTCTTTGGGAGTTTAACTGTGTATCTGTCGGTTTGGCAAAGTTGTTTATATGTATTGCAAGATGAACTGCCTTCGCAGCAGTTCAGTATGTGGGTAAGACCACTACAAGCAGAAAGTACCGAAGATACCCTGACGATTTATGCACCTAATCGCTTTGTGCTTGATTGGGTAAGAGAAAAGTACTTAAACCGAATTAATGAATTACTTGTTGAGATTTGTAAGGATGAAGCGCCAGAGTTACGCTTTGATGTAGGTAGTAAGCCAATCCACAATGCGCAAGTGATCGCGCCTGCAACAACTGGCTCTGCGACCCCGATGAATCAGCCGGCGGCAAAGCAGCAACCAAAAGCAGCTAAAGCTGTGGTTGAGCCTGCTCCTAAGTCTGGTTACAAATCAAACATTAAAGAAAACTACACCTTTGATAGTTTTGTTGAAGGTAAATCTAACCAGTTAGCAAAAGCTGCTGCGACGCAAGTTGCGGATAATCCTGGTGCAGCCTTTAACCCGGTATTTATATATGGTGGAACGGGTTTAGGTAAAACGCATTTATTACATGCGGTTGGCAATGGTATTATGGCAAATAAGCCAGATGCAAAAATTGTTTATATGCACTCCGAACGCTTTGTGCAAGATATGGTTAAAGCCCTGCAAAATAATGCTATTGAAGAATTTAAGCGTTATTACCGCAGTGTTGATGCTTTAATGATCGATGATATTCAGTTTTTTGCTAACAAAGAACGCTCTCAAGAAGAATTCTTTCATACTTTCAATGCATTACTTGAAGGTAACCAACAAATTATTTTAACCTCAGATCGTTATCCAAAAGAGATTGAAGGGGTTGAAGATCGCCTTAAATCACGTTTTGGTTGGGGTTTAACCATCGCGATTGAGCCGCCAGAGCTTGAAACGCGAGTGGCTATTTTGATGAAAAAAGCCCAGCAGAGTAAAATAAATTTACCTCACGAAGTGGCCTTTTTTATCGCTAAAAAATTACGTTCAAATGTGCGTGAGTTAGAGGGCGCGCTTAATCGTGTGATTGCTAATGCAAACTTTACTGGTCGACCAATTTCGATCGACTTTGTAAAAGAAGCATTACGTGACTTGCTCGCTTTGCAGGACAAACTGGTCACGATAGACAATATTCAACGTACGGTTGCTGAATATTATCGTATTCGCGTCTCAGACCTGCTATCTAAGCGCCGCAGCCGCTCTATCGCAAGACCTCGTCAAGTTGCTATGGCATTGTCTAAAGAACTTACCAATCACAGCTTACCTGAGATTGGTGATGCCTTTGGTGGCCGCGACCACACTACAGTATTGCATGCGTGCAGAAAGATTAAATCACTACGTGATGAAAGCCACGAAGTGAAAGAAGATTATCAAAACCTAATAAGAACATTGTCATCTTAGGGCTGACTTTATTATGCAAATAACTATATCAAGAGAACAATTTTTAAAACCTTTGGTGCAAGTATCTGGCGCAATTGAGCGCAAGCATACCTTGCCTATCTTATCTAACGTTTTGTTAGAGGTTGAAAATGGCGAACTTTCAATGACAGGCACAGACCTTGAAATTGAACTTGTCGCAAAGGTTTTTGTTGGCGATGATACCGCTGATGCAAAATTGACTTTGCCAGCTAAAAAATTACTCGATATTTGTAAAAGTCTGCCAGACGGTTCAGATTTAACGTTGAGCAGTCAAGATCACCAACTATTACTGACCAGTGGAAAAAGCCGCTTTTCATTAACTACACTCGCTGCGGAAGACTTTCCTAATCTTGAGCAGTGGGATGGTGAAGTTGAATTTCAACTAACGCGCTTAGAACTGCGAAAGTTACTTGAAAGCACCCACTTTTCGATGGCCAATCAAGACGTACGCTATTACTTAAATGGTATGTCGTTTGAAGTAGATAATACTGATATAAAAACAGTGGCTACTGATGGTCACCGTTTAGCAATTGCGCAAAAAC
This sequence comes from Pseudoalteromonas sp. SG43-6, assembly GCF_014164365.1. Taxonomy (NCBI): domain Bacteria; kingdom Pseudomonadati; phylum Pseudomonadota; class Gammaproteobacteria; order Alteromonadales; family Pseudoalteromonadaceae; genus Pseudoalteromonas; species Pseudoalteromonas sp. SG43-6. Next base: position 40,786 of record NZ_JACJEZ010000024.1, on the reverse strand, counting down.
AATTAACGCAATCGTTAAATACTCAACGTCAGCTAATAATTCCGCGTAAAGGCGTACAAGAAATTATGCGTCTAATGGTTGCTGATGATGAGTTGGTTACAATTCAATTTGGTGCAAATCATATTCGTATTTTAGATACAGAGTTTACTTTTACGAGTAAATTAGTTGATGGACGTTTTCCTGATTACCGCCGAGTATTGCCACGTGGTGGTGATAAAGTGATTACCGCAAACCGTGAATGGTTACGCAGTGCGTTTCAACGGGTATCTATTTTATCGAACGAGAAGTTTAGAGGTGTACGGTTAAACTTATCGAATGGACTATTAAAAATTACCGCCAACAACCCAGAGCAAGAGCAAGCTGAGGAAGTGGTTGAAGTGAGCTATCAAGGCGATGACTTAGAAATTGGCTTTAACGTATCGTATGTTTTAGATGTATTAAATACATTAAAAACAGAAGACGTTTTATTTACGCTTGCTGATTCAAATAGTAGTGCATTGATAGAAGGTGCTGGCGATGAAGAAGCCATGTACGTTGTTATGCCAATGCGCTTATAAGGCACTATGAGTTTAAGTCATTTGAGCCTCAATAATTTTCGGAATATTGAGGCGCTCACTGTAGAGCCAGTGAATGGTATTAACATAATTTATGGTGAAAATGGCAGTGGCAAAACCAGCCTTCTTGAGGCTATTTATTACCTTTCTCATGGCAAGTCTTTCCGCACCCCAAAACACAAAAGTATCATTACGCACCATAAAGAAAAATTCACCATTCATGGTCGTAAATCACTTTATAACTTATCAATTCCAATCGGTATTAGTAAGACTTTAAGTGGTGAGACAGAATTAAAAATACAGGGTAAGTCTAGTCGTCGAGTGTCTGAACTTGCCCAATTAATGCCAGTACAAGTGATCACCCCAGAAAGCTATTCGTTGTTTTTTGGAGGTCCAAAAGAGCGCCGAAAATTTTTAGATTTAGGATTGTTCCACGTGGAACAAGACTTTTTTTATTTGTGGCAATCTTTCAATAAAGTATTAAAGCAACGTAATGCATTATTGAAAAGTAAGCCTAAGAATTATTTTGATCAAATCAAGTTTTGGGATAAAGAATTTGTTAGACTGGCAGACCAAATAAATAATTTACGAATTGCGTATATAAGTAGGTTTAAGCAGCAATTTTTTGATAAAATGTGTGCAGAATTAACGCTTATACGCGATTTAGAAATAAGTTTTTATGCTGGTTGGAAAGAAAATGAATCTCTAGCCGACGCTCTCGAACAAAGCTTTGAGCGTGATAGTCGCCAAGGTTTTACAAATAAAGGGCCGCATAAAGCTGATTTCAGTTTTAGTGTCGCTGGCAATAGTGTGGAAAACACCTTTTCACGCGGTCAATTGAAGCTATTGCTTTATGCGTTAAAAGTAACGCAAAATAGTTTGATTGAGTCAGAGACAGAAAAGCAATCAATATTGCTAATAGATGATCTACCTTCAGAGTTAGGGGAAGATACGAAAGAGAAAGTAGGACAGTTATTGTCGCACTGTAGCTCTCAAATATTTATCTCTACAATTCAATCTGAAAGTATTTCTGCTGTGGTGGAACCCATGCAACGAGAACTACAAATGTTCCACGTGAAACATGGCAACCTAATAACAAGATAAGTGGGATTAACCATGTCTGAGAATTACGATTCGTCGAGTATTAAAGTACTAAAAGGATTAGACGCAGTAAGAAAGCGTCCTGGAATGTATATAGGGGACACCGATGATGGCACAGGCTTACACCATATGGTGTTTGAGGTCGTTGATAACTCTATCGATGAAGCCTTAGCAGGTCACTGTGATGACATCTATGTCACAATTCATTTAGATGGTTCTGTCTCTGTTCGAGATAACGGCCGTGGTATTCCAACTTCAATTCATGAAGAAGAAGGCGTGTCAGCTGCTGAAGTAATTATGACTGTACTACATGCTGGTGGTAAGTTTGATGATAACTCATATAAAGTATCAGGCGGCTTACACGGTGTTGGTGTTTCAGTAGTAAATGCGCTTTCAGAAAAATTAAAGCTAACGGTTCGTCGTGAAGGCAAGCTACATGAGCAATTTTACACTATGGGTGTTCCTGATGCGCCACTAGCTGTAATTGGCGAATCAGAAACCACAGGTACTGAACTTCGTTTTTGGCCAAGTGGTGAGACTTTCACAAACTTAGATTTCCATTACGATATTTTAGCTAAGCGCTTACGCGAGTTATCATTCCTGAATTCAGGTGTGAGTATTATTTTAAATGATGAACGCGAAGAAAATAAAACTGACCACTTTAAATATGAAGGGGGTATTCGTGCCTTCGTTGAGTATTTAAACCGTAATAAAACACCTATTCATAAAGGTGTATTCCACTTTACTCATGAACGTGAAGAAGATGGTATTAGCGTTGAAGTATCAATGCAGTGGAATGATGCTTACCAAGAAAACATTTACTGTTTTACAAACAACATTCCACAACGTGATGGTGGTACTCACTTAGCCGGTTTTAGATCTGCGCTAACTCGTACACTTAACAACTATATGGAAAAAGAAGGCTTTAACAAAAAAGCTAAAACAACCAGTAATGCAACAGGCGATGATGCCCGTGAAGGCTTAACTGCAGTTGTTAGTGTTAAAGTTCCTGATCCTAAGTTCTCATCACAAACCAAAGATAAGCTAGTTTCAAGCGAAGTTAAATCAGCTGTAGAACAAGCAATGGCTGAGAAATTCACTGAATTCTTATTAGAAAATCCAGTAGATGCAAAAATAGTTGTTGGTAAAATCATTGATGCTTCTCGTGCTCGTGAAGCGGCGCGTAAAGCCCGTGAAATGACTCGTCGTAAAGGCGCAATGGACTTAGCAGGTTTACCTGGTAAGTTAGCGGATTGCCAAGAAAAAGATCCAGCCCTGTCTGAACTATATATAGTGGAAGGGGACTCTGCTGGCGGATCAGCTAAGCAGGGTCGTAACCGTAAGAATCAAGCGATTCTTCCGCTTAAAGGTAAAATACTAAACGTAGAGAAAGCGCGTTTTGATAAGATGTTATCTTCACAAGAAGTTGCCACGTTAATTACAGCCCTTGGTTGTGGTATTGGTCGCGATGAGTATAACCCTGAAAAATTACGCTATCACCGCATCATTATCATGACCGATGCTGACGTCGATGGTTCGCACATTCGTACGTTACTATTGACCTTTTTCTACCGTCAAATGCCAGAAATAGTTGAACGTGGTTATATCTATATTGCTCAACCACCACTTTATAAAGTGAAAAAAGGTAAACAAGAGCGCTATATTAAAGATGATCCAGCACTTGTCGAATACCTAACTTCATTAGCATTAAATGGTGCCGCACTTTATACCGGTGCTGATGCATCTGCACTTGAAGGTGAAGCTTTAGAGGCTATCGTTCATGATTATCAAAACACCGTTAAAGTTATTGAACGCTTAAAACGTAAATACCCGAATACGGTGATGGAACGTTTGATCTATCAAACAGAGCTAAACGAAACTGATTTAGCCGATGAAGCTAAAGTAATCGAGTGGACCAAAACGTTAGTCGATGACTTAGTCGCACGTGATGAAGATGCAACTATCTTCGCTGCTGCAACAGAGCATGATACTGAGCGTAACTTATATTACCCAGTTATCAATATTCGCCAACACGGTGTTGATAAGGCACACGTACTGAGCCATGATTTTATCTCTTCACGTGATTATAAACGCATCGCAGTAACTGGTACTAACATTGCCAATATCTTAAGTGAAGGTGCTTATATTCAACGTGGTGAGAAGACACTAGCTGTTGATAACTTTGTGGATGCATTGGAATGGTTGATCGCAGAATCTAAGCGTGGGCTATATATCCAGCGCTATAAAGGGCTAGGTGAGATGAATCCAAGTCAGCTGTGGGAAACTACCATGGATCCTTCAGCGCGTCGCATGTTACAAGTAACCATTGAAGATGCTGTTGGTGCAGACCAATTATTCGCAACCTTGATGGGTGACCAAGTTGAGCCGCGTCGTGAGTTCATAGAAACGAATGCACTACGTGTAGTTAACTTAGACGTATAATTAAATTATAGTAATTACAAAAAAGGAGCCTTAGGCTCCTTTTTTATTTTCTCAATTGCACAAACTGCTTAAAACATGACTACGCACAAGGTATACTGAAGGTAATTTTCACGCTACATCACAGCAGATACTAAAAGCCAAATATGCAAAAATATGACGTTAAAACCTTTCAAGGTTTGATCCTGGCTTTACAGGATTACTGGGCACAGCAAGGCTGTGTCATTATTCAGCCACTTGATATGGAAGTTGGTGCAGGCACATTTCATCCGCAAACATTTTTAAAGTCTATTGGTCCTGAACCAATGTCGAGCGCGTATGTGCAACCATGTCGTCGTCCTACCGATGGCCGTTATGGTGAGAATCCAAATCGCCTGCAACATTACTACCAGTTCCAAGTCGTATTAAAACCATCACCAGATAACATCCAGGAGCTATATTTAGGCTCATTAGCGGCTGTTGGCATTGATACCCTTACTGACGAAGTACGCTTCGTTGAAGACAACTGGGAATCACCTACGCTAGGCGCATGGGGTCTTGGTTGGGAGATCTGGTTAAACGGTATGGAAGTAACCCAGTTTACCTACTTCCAACAAGTAGGGGGCTTAGAGTGCTCTCCTGTTACTGGTGAGATCACTTATGGTCTTGAGCGTTTAGCTATGTACATTCAAGGCGTAGATAGCATCTACGATCTAGTATGGGCTGATGGCCCAATGGGCCGTGTTACTTACGGTGATGTATTCCATCAGAACGAAGTTGAGCAATCAACTTATAACTTTGAGCATGCAAATGTTGACGATTTATTTGCCCAGTTTGATAAATGCGAAGCTGAGAGCCAAAAGCTAATTGAAGCAAGCTTACCATTACCTGCTTATGAGCAAGTAATGAAAGCATCACACGCATTTAACTTATTGGATGCACGTCATGCTATTTCGGTGACAGAGCGCCAGCGTTATATCTTGCGCGTTCGTGCATTATCTAAAGCGTGTGCACAAAGTTATTATGACAAACGCGAAGCGCTTGGTTTCCCGTTGTGTAAGGATAAGTAAGCATGTCAGCACAAAATTTATTAGTAGAAATTGGCACCGAAGAGTTGCCACCAAAATCATTACGTAAACTTGCCGAAGCATTTGCTGCAAATCTAACTGCAGAGCTTGAGAGCCTAGAGCTTAATCACCAAGGCGTAAGCTGGTATGCATCTCCTCGTCGTTTAGGTTTACAAGTAACAGCACTTGAAGCTCAGCAACAAGACAAAGAAGTAGAAAAACGTGGCCCTGCAACGAAGGCTGCATTTGATGCCGATGGCAAGCCGACCAAAGCTGCAATGGGTTGGGCTCGTGGTTGTGGTATTGAAGTAAGTGAAGCGCAAACACTCGAGACCGATAAAGGTGCATGGTTGTTACACATTGCTAAAGTAGCAGGCAAAGAAACCACAGCCTTGATGGCTGATGCGGTAAATAAAGCGTTAGCTAAACTTCCGATTCCTAAACCAATGCGTTGGGGGGCGAATAAAACACAATTTATTCGTCCTGTTCATACCGCAACTATTTTGTTTGGCGATCAGCTAATTGAAGGCGAAGTCCTTGGTAAAGCAGTGGGTAACCAACTGCAAGGCCATCGTTTTCATCATCCAGAAAAAATCACAATCAAACACGCTGATGATGTTTTTGAGGTGCTTAAGTCTGCACATGTTGTTGCTGATTACCAGCAGCGTAAAGCACAAATTCGTAGCCAAATCGAAGCTGCAGCAACAGCCGTTAATGCAGTAGTAGCTATGGATGAAGATTTACTTGAAGAAGTAACTTCATTGGTTGAATGGCCAGTAACACTTACTGCAACATTTGAAGAAGCGTTTTTAGATGTACCAGCCGAAGCGCTGATCTACACTATGAAAGACGATCAAAAATACTTCCCATTACTTGATCAAGACGGCAAGCTACTTAATAAGTTTTTGTTTGTTTCAAACATCGAAAGTAAAAACCCAAGCGTAGTTATTGCTGGTAACGAGAAAGTAGTGCGCCCGCGTTTAGCTGATGCGCAGTTCTTCTTTGAAACAGATAAAAAGAAAACTCTTGAAAGCCGTTTAGAATCACTTAATAGCGTATTGTTCCAACAGCAATTGGGTACGCTTAAAGATAAGTCAGAGCGTATTAGTGAACTTGCTGGTTACATTGCTGAGCAATTAGGTGCAGATAAAACACTTGCTAAGCGTGCTGGTTTATTAAGTAAAACCGATCTAATGACCGAAATGGTAATGGAGTTTACTGACGTACAAGGTGTGATGGGGATGCACTATGCACGCCATGACGGTGAAGCCGAAGATGTTGCCATTGCCCAAAACGAGCAATACATGCCGCGTTTTGCCGGTGATAATTTACCTACAAACTTAATTAGCTGCGCGGTAGCGATTGCCGATAAGTTCGATACACTAGTAGGTATTTTTGGTATTGGCCAAGCACCAAAAGGTGATAAAGATCCGTTTGCGCTTCGTCGTGCAGCCATTGGTGCGCTGCGTATCATGGTAGAAAAAGAACTACCACTTGATATTTTAGATCTAGTCGCAAAATCACAAACCCTGTTTGGCGATAAGCTAACTAACTTAAATGTATCAGCCGATGTATTTGAATTTATGCTAGGGCGCTTCCGCGCTTGGTATCAAGACGAAGGCATTGAAGTAGACGTTATTCAAGCAGTACTAGTGCGTCGCCCAACTAAGCCTGTTGATTTTGACCGTCGTGTTAAAGCGGTTAGTCACTTCCGTACATTAGACGCCGCAGAAGCGCTTGCAGCAGCTAATAAACGGGTAAGTAATATTCTGGCTAAAAATGATATTACAACGCAAGGCACTGTTGACGAGAGCTTATTAAACGATGATGCCGAAAAGGCATTAGCGGCACAAGTTGCTAAGTTTGCCACTGAATTAGCGCCGTTATACGCCGCTGGCGACTATCAAGAAGCGCTTGCCCAGCTTGCTGGTATTCGTGAAAGTGTTGATAACTTCTTCGACAACGTGATGGTAATGGCAGACGATGAAGCCGTTAAGCAAAACCGTTTAGCATTACTAAGTCAACTGAGTGGTCTATTTTTAGATATTGCTGATATTTCTGTATTACAGAAATAAATTCAGCTTCGCTTAAAAAGCCAGCAGCTATGCTGGCTTTTTAGTATTAGAGGGAATACCTATGAAACGTATATTAACAGTGGCTCTAGTTACTTTATTGAGTGCTTGTTCGAGCCAAATACAAATGCCAGATCTTAGCGATGTACTGCCAGGCCAAGAACTTGACCGTACAATGTACCTCCGCGGCGACTTCAATTTATGGGATGCAGAAAAGCAATATGAATTTACTCAAGTCGCGCCTGCGCTTTATCAAGCACAAGTAAAGTTTTCAACACCGGGTAAAGTGTATGAATTTAAAATTGCCGATATGGATTGGAGCGCAGGTTATAATTGCGGATTCAGTGAACAAGATCCAACCGGTCAATCTCTGACGTTAGGGCAAAGCGTCAAAGCAGATTGCAATACTACCTATAATTACTTTAGCTTCACTCCTGCAATTAAAGGCAGCTACATCGTTAGTATCGATTATCATAATAACGATCAGCCAAAAGTAACAATAACAAAGAAGTGAGAGTAGAGATTTAGGTTTGAGTACACTGATTATATTTACAAAAGTAATTACATCCTGTTAATATTGTTATTGATTTTTTGCGTTAATCGTAGTCAATCATTTTTGAGTATTATATCAAAACTTCTTTTAAATCTATAAAGAGCTCGATATCACTATACTCTGCTCGTTTATATGAATAAAAAAAATTAAAATAGGATTACAGATGTTAAAAACTACAGTAACAGCAGTTGTTTTAGCGGGGGCTTTTATAGCTGCTCCATTACAGGCTAAAGAGGGCGTTAACCCTTGGCAGGATTGTGGTATCGGCGCAATGATATTCCCAGAGAATGGAACCGCAGCAGCAATTTCAAATATTATTTGGGATTTAGGTACTACAGCAGTATCTTCAAATATATCATCTGTAGGTAGCTGTGAAGGCGCAGGTGCAAAAACAGCTCTATTTATTCAACAAACATTCCCTGTACTTGAGCAAGAAATTGCTGAAGGTGAAGGTGAGTATGTTACTGCAATGTTAAATGTGCGTGGTTGTGACGCTAGTTCTCATGGTCAAATTGTAAATGCTATCCGTAGCGATTTTGCGACTAAACCTGCTCAAGACCCTCAAGCATTATATGCAATTGTTGAAAGCAAAGTGACAACACAGTTTGCAGCTACTTGCCCAGTTATTTAACTGTTAATAGAGTAGGTGTCAGCACCTACTCATACTTATGACTACAATCAAATACTTACCAGCACTAGCACTGTTTGCTACGTTTTCATCTTATTCATCTAGCTCACTTTCCGAGCATCCAACCTGGTTGAAATTAGGGCATTATAAAAACGCATCAGCTCCTCAAAGTTATATTGAGAGTGATTCATTTTTTATCTCAAAAAATGGCAAAAATAACCCTTCATCCGAGTTAAAAGCAACGATTGATGCATTTAATAAAGACGCACAAATGCAATGCAAATATCCTGCTAGATATCAGTGGTTACTATCACAAGGGCTTGAATTCTCAGAGCCAAAGGTTGAATGCATCGAACTTATAGAGTGGAGAGATAAACAACCGATTCACTCTGTAAGTTTAGTCTTTGCTTCAGGGTATATGAGTAATCCGGCTTCGCTTTATGGTCATATGCTTTTAAAGCTAAATAGATCAACGCCAGAGCACAATAAGTTACTAGATTATAGCTTAAATTATGGCGCACTAGTTCCTGATAATGAAAACGGTTTGGTCTATATTACGAAAGGGCTATTTGGCGGTTACGAGGCCGGTTTTTCTGATCAACTATTTTACCGTCATCAACATAACTATGGTGAAATAGAGCTGAGAGATATATGGGAATATAAGCTTAACTTTAGCCAAGAAGACGTCCTCTTTTTAACTAATCATTTATGGGAAATTATGGGGGCTAAGTATTCTTACTATTTTGCGGATGAAAACTGTGCATTTCATATCGCAAGGGTTGTTGAATTAATTATAGGGGAGCAGTTAACGAATGAGCTTTCGCCTTGGGTTATTCCTGCGACTATTTTTTCTCGCTTAAATAGTGCTCAATATAATAACGAAAAGCTAGTAAAACAGATTGAGTTTACTCCTTCAAGAAGTAGTGTTTTTCATCAATATGAAAACAATCTTTCAGCGAAAGACTCCAAGCTGGCTTTAGCTATTTATCATTCGCAAAATATACTTTTTGAGCCGACATTTACAAATCTAGATGTGGTAACTAAAAAACGAATTATTGAAACTCTTTTTGAGTTTGTTCAGTTGCAACAAATAAAAAAATATGATGTTGAACACATTGAAAAGTTAAAAAAAGCTCTTATTAAAGCTCGTTTAGTCCTACCTCCAGGTAAAGAAACCTCTTTTATTAATTATGATAAACATGCACCGCATTCAGCTCAGAAACCCTCAAATATATCTATTTCTTCGACTGTGTATAAAAATGAACAAAGTCTAAATTTAGGTTTCAGATTAAGTTATTTTGATTCATTAGCTTCTGATATTGCCAGAGTTCCTTACTCTAATTTAGAGATGTTGGATGTTGAAGTTGCTTTATTTGATTCGCAGTTATATCTAGAAAAATTACATCTTTTAGATCTAGAATCATTTAACCCAGCCTATAGCCAGTGGCCAAATGAAGGCGGTTGGGCATGGCAGATAAATGTAGGTTATGAAAGAAATCGCAGCCAGTGCTTTAGTTGCTCAAGTACATTTGCCATGGCAGGAGTTGGAAAGTCATGGTTATTAAATGCTAATCAGTCGCTAGTGTACGGTATGATTAATGGTTATGCTGGTGAATTACAAAGCACCCAACAATGGCTGGATACTTCAATAGAGCTAGGATTTTTAACGACTGTAACTTCTAATTTAAAACTAAGAACATCAATTGAGAAGTTTTATCACCAACAGTTAAGCGGTATTGCAACTAACATCGAGCTATCAGTGCCTATCAATCAAGATTTCGATATACGATTTGGTTATAAACATGCAACAGAGTTTCAGTGGCAGCTGAAAATAAACTTTTACTGGGATTAATGAATGTTTTAATTATGGTTAATTATTGATTTATAGCCCTTTTTTCACTAAATATCGATACGGTACTGCATCCACTTCCTTTTCTAACAATGTGTGATCCATAAAGCGGCAGAAACTGGGGATATCACGGGTGGTGGATGGGTCGTCGGCAATAATTAATAAAGTTTCGCCATTTTCCATTTTACGTACCGCGCTTCTGATCATCATTACAGGCTCCGGACAGCGTAGGCCAATGGCATCTAATTGGTGATCGGGATTCTCAAAACTCATTGCATAACCTTTACTGTTTATTTAGCGCTTAACGATTAGTTTAAGGCTGCTAGTTTAACGACCTCAGCCTGATAAATAAAGTCACTTCACTTGTGCTTATAAAGCGACATAACTTAGCTGCAAAAAATTAATTATAAAAAAGCCGCGTTGATTTAATCAACGCGGCTTTTTATCACCAAGGTATTACTTAATACATTTTATTAATCTTGCACACGTTCAAATACCGTTGCGATGCCTTGGCCTAAACCAATACACATAGTGGCTAAACCATAGCGTGCATTTTTATCTTCCATCAAGTGGATTAACGAGGTGCTAATACGTGAACCAGAACAACCCAAAGGATGACCCAGAGCGATAGCGCCGCCGTTTAAATTCACTTTTTCATCAACTACATCAGCAAGACCTAGGTCTTTTAATACTGGTAGTGATTGTGCTGCGAATGCTTCGTTAAGCTCGGCAACATCGATATCATCAATAGTGATACCGGCTTGTGCTAATGCTTTTTTACTTGCTGGTACTGGGCCGTAACCCATGATTGATGGATCGCAACCTGCAACCGCCATGGCTTTAACACGTGCACGAATTGGTAAGCCTAGAGCTTTGGCTTTTTCTTCGCTCATTACTAACATAGCAGATGCGCCGTCAGAAAGAGCTGAAGACGTACCGGCAGTGACTGAGCCAGATGCAGGGTTAAATACTGGGCGAAGCTGTGATAAGCCTTCTACAGTTGTTTCTGGACGAATTACTTCGTCATCTTCAACTAAAATCAGTGAACCATCTGCGTCATGACCTTCCATTGCGAGGATTTCGCGGCGGAAACGTCCTTCAACCGTTGCTGCATGAGCTCGTTGATGTGAGCGGTATGCAAATTGGTCTTGCTGCTCACGGGTAATACCGTGAATAGTTGCAAGGTACTCTGCGGTTAAGCCCATTGAGCCAGATGCTTGTGCAATTGAAGTTGCTAAGCCTGGGTGAAAGTCGTTACCGTGGGTCATTGGCACATGACCCATGTGCTCAACACCACCAATGATGTAGGTATCACCAGCGCCAGTCATGATTGCGCGAGCAGCATCGTGTAATGCTTGCATTGATGATCCACATAAGCGGTTTACTGTTACCGCTGGCACTGTGTGAGGAATGCCGGCAAGTAATGCGGCATTACGAGCAACGTTAAAACCTTGCTCTAAAGTTTGTTGTACACAACCCCAATAGATATCGTCAATCGATGCTGGATCAACGGCTGGGTTGCGATCAAGTAAGCCCTTCATTAAGTGGGCGCTTAAATCTTCGGCACGCTTATGTTTAAATACACCGTTTTTTGAACGGCCCATTGGCGTGCGGATACAATCTACAATTACTGGAGTATTCATGGTCTTATCCTTCCACCTTATAGAAAATACGGCCTTCTTCAGCCCATTTGCGAGTTTGTTCAGATACTTGGTAAATCGCACCTAGATGAGCGTATTTGTCAGCTGTTGCAACAAAGTTAGCTAGTCCAGTTTGATCTAAGTAACGGAACGCGCCGCCTCTAAATGGAGGGAAACCAATACCATAAATAAGTGCCATATCAGCTTCTTGTGGAGAAGCAACAATGTTTTCTTGTAAACACAGTAGCACTTCGTTGATCATTGGTATCATACAACGGTCGATAATTTCTTGTTTATCAAACTCTTTCGGTGCATCAGTGATTGCACTAAGTAGCTCAACTGCTTGTGGATCTTGAGCTTTTTTCAAGCGACCGCGACGATCCGGAGCATACTGGTAGAAACCCGCCTTGTTCTTTTGACCAAAACGCTTTTCGTTAGCGAATATTGTTACCGGATCTTTTTCGGCACGTGACATGCGCTCAGGGAAACCATCTGCCATCACGCCAGTACAGTGGTAAGCCGTATCAATACCAACAACATCAAGTAAGTATGCAGGACCCATAGGCCAGCCAAATACGTTTTCCATTACTTTATCTACTTTGGCAAAATCAGCGCCTTCAACAACTAACTTACTAAAGCCGGCAAAGTATGGGAATAATACACGGTTTACAAAGAATCCTGGGCAATCGTTAACAACGATAGGTGATTTACCTAACTTTAAGGCGTAATCAACAACAGCGTTAATAGTTTGCTCTGAGGTTTTCTCACCGCGAATAATTTCTACCAGTGGCATTTTTGGTACTGGGTTAAAGAAGTGCATACCACAGAAATTTTCAGGTTTTTCAAGAGCCGTGGCTAATTCATCAATACGAATAGTTGATGTGTTAGACGTTAGGATAGTGCCTGCAGGCATGTCTTTTTCAAGACCGGCTAAAACGGCTTGTTTAACTTTAGGGTTTTCGACAACTGCTTCAACAATGATATCAGCGCTTTGTAAATCGCTATCATTAAGAGTTGGTTTGATTTTACCTAACGTTGCTACCATTTTGTCCATCGCCATATGGCCGCGTTGAACTTTTTGACCTAATAGCTTAGATGCTTCACCCATACCTAAATCAAGCGCATCCTGTTGGATGTCTTTCATTATAATAGGTGTTCCTTTATAAGCTGACTGGTAAGCGATACCGCCACCCATAATGCCAGCACCAAGTACTGCAGCTTGTTTAATTACTACATCACTAGTTTTAGCTTGCTTGCGCGCTTTACCTTTGATGTATTGATCTGCTAAGAAAATACCCGTTTGGGCTGCCGCTTCTGGGGTGCGTGCTAATTTAGCAAAGTTGGCATTTTCAATCGCCATTGCTTCGGCGCGTTCACAGTTTGCTGCTGCTTTAATAGTGCGAACTGCCATAATAGGAGCAGGATAGTGGCCTTTGGTTTTACCCATAACCATACCTTCAGCCATTGCAAAGCTCATACCTTGCTCAACACGGTTCAATTTAAGTGGTTGTAATTTTACTTGTCGCTTAGCTTGCCAATCTAGTTTTCCAGAGATAGCTAATTCAAGCGTTGAAATTCCTGACTCTATAAGTTTGTCAGCACTAACTACAGCGTCAACAGCACCTACTTTTAAAGCATCAGCTGCGCGGTTTTCGGCACCAGAGGTGATCCAAAGCATCGCATTATCAGCACCAACAATGCGTGGTAAGCGAACTGTGCCGCCAAATCCAGGCATGATGCCAAGTTTTACTTCTGGTAGGCCAATTTTAGCATCAGTGCTAGCAACACGATAATCGGTAGCGAGTACCCACTCACAACCACCACCAAGTGCTAAGCCATTGATAGCGCTTAAAGTTGGGAATGGTAAATCTTCTAGCGCGTCAAAAACATCAGTGGCATCTTTGATCCACGTTACTAATTCAGCTTCTGGTTTAGTAAAGGTAGGTAAAAACTCGAAAATATCGGCGCCAATAATAAAGTGTTCTTTATCACTGGTAAAAATCATGCCTTTGATATCACTGTTTGCGGCTAATTCTTTTAATGCAGAGGCGCAATCTTTCAAGGTTTGCTGAGACAAAGTGTTTACAGAACCTGCAACACAAAATTTGAACTCGGCGATATTATCCTTGATGAAAGCAACTTCAAAGGAATCGCTTTTATATAACATTATTATTCTCCCTAGTTAGTGAACTAAGACTGGTACGATGAGTTTGCATTTCAATCAGTGTGCTTGCTTTAAATTAAAAATGCAACGAAAAATTTACTGTGGTGTCTTACTACTGGTTAAAATATAGCTTGTTTGGTGCTAAGGTGTAGGCGAAGTGTTTGTCTTTTATTTACCTTTGAATATTTAAGGTCATCATGAAAAAACAATTTTTAAGTGTAACGGCAGCAGCATTATTATTTCCTTTATTTTCTGCCTACGCTAATACGGAGCATGACGCATTTTTAGATGCTGAAAAAAAAGTCAAATATGCTAGTTATCAAGAGTTTAAGGAAGTCGTTGCACAGCTAGACCATCCATTAAAGCCTTATGTAGAGCAACTCTATTGGCAGCGCCATCCTGATATTGAGCATCAATCTGAAATAGAGCGTTATTTAACTATTTATCAAAGTACGCCTTTAGAGTGGCCGGTGCGCAAAGCATGGCTGCAGAATTTACAAAAGCAAAACCGCAAAGCTGCTTTTATTAATAATTATCGCGAGACTACAAATAGTGAGCTGACTTGCACTTACCTGCAGTATCAGCTTGATTTAGGGGCGCCGGAACAAGCGATAATGAGTCAAGTAACAAATTTATGGACTGTCGGGAAATCACAGCCAGAAGAATGCGATTCACTATTTAATGTTTGGCGTAAAAAAGGTTATATGAGCCAAGAGCAAATATGGCAACGCATTACGTTATCGGCACAAGGTGGCTCGCAAAGTTTACTGCCATACTTAAAAACCTTATTACCGAAAAATGAGCAATACTTGGCTGACTTTTACCGAAAAGTTCGCAGTGATCCCAGTGCAGTAGCAGGAATGTACCGCTATAAGCATAAAACAGTTAAAGAAAGTGAAATTGCACACTATGGAATTAAACGCTTAATTTGGCGAGATAAAACCTTGGCACTTAAGGCGTGGGAAAAGTTAGACAAAATGTTTAACTATTCTGACGAGCAAAAGGCTGATGTTTACTATAGTTTTGCTTTAGCGCTGGCATCAAGTGGCCACCCTGAGGCGCGTTTTTGGTTGAGTAAAGTGCCCAAAGATCGCCAAGATCGTAAATTAATGCAATGGCAGTTAGGCAATATGCTAAAAACCCAAGATTGGTCGGGCATTGTGGCGTTTTTTACAGGTAAAGAAAATCTTAGTCTGGGTCAGCAATATTGGTTAGCGTATAGTTTAGAACAACGAGGTGATACACAGCGTGCTAAAGCTATTTGGCAAATAGTCGCAAAAGAGCGTGATTATTATGGATTTTTGGCTGCTGCGCGGTTGGGTTTACCTATTGAGCTCAATAATCAACCATTGTTAGTGAGCGACAAATTAATGCATGAGGTGGCTAATGCCCCTGGTTTTAAACGTGCTAAAGCGATGTATGAACTTGAGCGGTTTACTTCTGCTCGTCGCGAATGGAATTATTTAACAAGCACTTCTAGTGATGAAGAAAAGCTCGCGGCTTCAAAACTCGCAGCAGAATTAGATTGGTACGACAGTACTATTTATACTTTAGCGCAAATTAAGGCATGGGATTATGTAGAGTTACGTTTCCCATTTGCTTTTCAAGATTTATTTGAACGTTATAGTAAACGTAATCATATAGATGTTACTTGGAGCATTGCTATTTCGCGCCGTGAAAGCTCTTTTGCACCTGATGCACGTTCTCATGCTAATGCGCGTGGCTTAATGCAGCTATTACCAAGTACAGCAAAGTATGTCAATAAAAGTACTGTTTCAGGAAACCGTTTAAGTCAACCTAAGACCAATATACGTTTAGGTACAGAGTATTTAGAATACTTAAAAAAGAAAAACCATGGCAACGAAATACTAGCAACTGCCTCGTATAACGCCGGTTACCATAGAATCAGAAAGTGGCTACCAGATGAAGCCATACCTGCTGAATTATGGATCGAGCTTATCCCGTATCGTGAAACTCGGGAGTACGTAAAAAATGTGTTTGCATATCGTCAGGTTTATCACACGCGTTTAGGGCGCGAAGGAAATATATTGGCACCAATTTTGGATATGAAGATGGGTGGCTAAGGCACAAATGCTTTAGCGCATCTGCATTGGGGTTAAACAGGGTCTATGTTAGACTTGAAATAAGTTAAATTTAACAGATGGGTTTTCTATGGATAAATTAGCCGTTTTATATGCCGAACATATTGCAACACTGCAGCAGCGTACTCGTACTATTATTGAACGTGAAGGATTAGAAGGTTTAGTGATCCATTCTGGACAAGCTAAACGTCAGTTTTTAGACGATATGTATTATCCGTTTAAAGTTAACCCGCATTTTAAAGCTTGGTTACCGGTCATCGATAATCCACATTGTTGGATTGTTGTAAATGGCAGTGATAAGCCAAAACTAATTTTTTATCGCCCAGTCGACTTTTGGCACAAAGTGCCAGATGAGCCACGAGATTTTTGGGCTGATTACTTTGATATCGAGCTATTATTACAGCCTGATCAAGTTGAAAAACTATTACCGTACGATAAAGCGAAGTACGCTTATATCGGTGAATACCTAGAAGTAGCCCAAGCGCTAGGCTTTAGCATTATGAATCCAGAGCCGGTGCTCAATTACTTTAATTACCACCGCGCTTATAAAACTCAATACGAACTTGAATGCTTGCGCCAAGCTAACCGTATTGCGGTTGATGGTCATAAAGCGGCGCGTGATACCTTTTTTAACGGTGGCTCTGAATTTGATATTCAGCAAGCGTATTTAATGGCTACTCGCCAAAGCGAAAACGAAATGCCGTATGGCAATATTGTTGCGCTTAACGAAAATTGCGCTATTTTGCACTACACTCATTTTGAGCCTCAAGCCCCAAAGGCACATCATTCGTTCTTAATTGATGCTGGCGCTAACTTTCATGGCTATGCTGCAGATATAACTCGTACTTATGATTTTAAAAAGTCGGGCGAGTTTGCCGAATTAATTGCCGCAATGACACAACATCAAATTGCATTGGGTAAAGCATTGAAACCAGGCTTGTTATACGGTGAACTGCACTTAGATTGCCATCAACGTATTGCTCAGGTGCTTAGTGATTTTAATATTGTTAAGTTACCAGCTGCTGAGATCGTTGAGCGCGGTATTACGTCTACTTTCTTCCCGCATGGACTTGGTCATCATCTTGGTTTACAAGTACATGATATGGGTGGTTTTATGGCTGATGAAAAGGGTACGCATCAAGCCCCACCTGAAGGTCATCCATTCTTGCGTTGTACGCGCTTGATTGAGAAAAACCAAGTATTCACGATTGAACCTGGTTTGTACTTTATCGACTCATTACTTGGCGATTTAGCGCAAACTGACAACAAACAGTTTATTAACTGGGAAAAGGTTGAAGCGTTTAAACCATTTGGTGGTATTCGTATCGAGGACAATATTATTGTTCACGAAGATAGCTTAGAAAATATGACCCGTGATTTATCGTTAGATTAATTATCAGGTGTTAAAAGTTGGGGCCATATGGCCCCATTTTTTGCTTCATTATTTGGGTTTATCAAAGAATGTCAGAATATAAGTACCCAGCAGCAACCGTTTTTCATCAAGAAGAAATAAAAAAAAGCACCTTTATTGTGCATATCGCTCATACGCCAGATTTAGCCTCGGCAAAAGCGTTTATCCGTGAGATTGAAAGTAAATACAGTGATGCTCGTCATAACTGTTGGGCGCATGTTGCAGGCAATCCAGGTGGTAGTCATGTGTATGGTTTCTCTGATGATGGTGAACCAAATGGTACGGCAGGAAAGCCTATGCTTAATGTGTTAATGGGCTCTGGGCTTGGAGAAATCACTGCTGTGGTTACTCGTTACTTTGGCGGTATAAAATTAGGCACTGGCGGATTAGTCAGAGCATATGGTGGCTCGCTAAATAATGCCTTGGCACATTTAACAACCACATTAAAAGTTCCTAGTGTTGAGCTGGTGGGCTGTAGTGATTACAGCACGCAAGGAGCGATAGAGCAGTTACTAAAAACGCAATATCAAGTACTTAACATAGAAAAGCAATTTACTGCTAATATTGAATGGGTTATCACTATAGATAGCCGCCAAGCCACACAAGCCATAAAAGATATTTATGATTTGAGTCATGGCGCGGTTGAGTTAAGTATTAAAGAGTAAGACAATAGCATTCACGCACTAATCATTACTTAATAAAAAAGCGATAGCTCAATGCAATTTCGTACCATCATAAAAATTCTCGGCCAATTGGTTGTACTGTTTAGTATCACTATGGTGCCGCCGGCAATTGTATCGCTCATTTATAAAGATGGTGGTGGTGTGCCATTTGTCCTCGCATTTATATTCAGTGTAATTATTGGCTTAATTGCTTACTACCCTAACCGCCATGAGCATGGGGATTTGAAAGCACGCGAAGGCTTTTTAATTGTGGTGCTATTTTGGTTAGTTCTAGGGGCATTCGCATCCTTACCGCTGATTTTTTTACAAGAACCTAATTTATCTTTAGCGGATGCGGTATTTGAAGCGTTCTCAGGTTTAACGACTACAGGGGCAACTGTGCTCACGGGCATTGAGTATCTTCCTAAATCGGTATTATTTTATCGTCAGCAATTACAATGGTTTGGCGGTATGGGGATAATCGTACTTGCGGTTGCGATACTACCAATGCTTGGTGTGGGTGGTATGCAGCTGTATCGAGCTGAAATTCCCGGGCCTGTTAAAGACTCCAAAATGACGCCACGTATTGCCGATACCGCAAAACATCTTTGGTATATTTATGTGTCGTTAACTACGGCGTGTACTTTGGCATATTGGGCTGCCGGAATGAATTGGTTTGATGCCATTTGTCATTCATTTTCTACAGTTGCAATAGGCGGATTCTCTACTTACGATGCTTCTATGGGACACTTTGACAGTCCATTAATCAACTTTATTTGCGTGATATTTCTAATCATCGCTGCCGTTAATTTCACCTTGCATTACGCGGCTGTTTCGAGTCGAAATCTCAGGGTGTATATCCGCGACCCTGAGTTTAAAGTGTTTTTGTTTATTCAACTAGCGCTGGTGATTGTGTGTTTTACGGTACTGTCGTCCAATAATATATATGCAAACGGTGACGAAACGCTCGATCAGGCATTATTTCAAGCGGTATCAATTAGTACTACTGCGGGTTTTGCCACCGATAATTTTTCAGCATGGCCGTTGTTCTTGCCTATTTTACTGATATTTTCGAGCTTTATTGGTGGTTGTGCGGGTTCAACCGGCGGCGGTATGAAAGTAGTTCGGGTGTTTTTGCTTTATCTGCAAGGAATACGTGAGCTTAATCGATTAGTGCATCCTCGTGCTATTTACTCTATTAAACTTGGTCGTAAGGCATTACCAGATAAAGTAGTTGAAGCCGTATGGGGATTTTTCTCTGCTTATGCGTTGGTATTTGTCATTATTATGTTAGCGTTAATGGGGACCGGTATGGATAACATAACGGCGTTCTCAGCCACCGCAGCTTGCTTAAATAACCTCGGCCCTGGTTTGGGGGATGTTGCGTCGCATTATGGCGCTATTAGTGATGGCGCTAAATGGCTATTAACCATTGCGATGGTGTTTGGGCGATTAGAGATATTCACCTTATTAGTGTTGTTTACACCGACCTTCTGGCGTGGTTAATTTGTATAAAAGCGATTACTTGTACAAGATGATTTATTTGTAGTTGGAAAGGAAATGGCAAAAACAAGACAACAATTAAACTTAGAAAACCTTGCCTATATTAGTGCTGGTAGCATTGTTGATGTCGAAATCTTAACACCCACAGCCAGCAAACGAGTTAAAACTGAATTTGTTGGTTTATTGCATGAGCGTTTTGTGATCTTAAATTACCCCTCAGCAAAGCGTTTAGGTAACGCGGGGGAATATTTAAAAGATGGTGTTGTGGTGATCGTCAGAGCGGTGCTTGAAAGCGGTGGTGGGCAAGTTATAGCATTTCGTCAGCAGGTTATGTCAGTGTCGTCGCACCCGGCACGGCTTATTTATTTAAACTTCCCAACTGAAGTGCAATTATTTAGTTTACGATCACAAACTCGTATTCCCACATTATTAGCTGCAAAAATAAAGTTTAATGACGAACGCGAGATGCAAGGAGTTATTAAAGATATCTCAGTAACTGGGGTGATGTTTGATGTAAAAAGCAAAGCTGATCTCAGTGAATTAAAGAATACTCAGTGTCATATTATGCTCGATAAAAATAATAAAGGTGTTACTGAGTTTAGCGGACAAATATGCAGTGTTAAAAGCCATGCCACTAGCGCGCAGTTTGGTATTCAACTAACGGCAAGTGAAGACGAGATGAAAACTTTCATGAAAGACCACTTTATTGACCTTTCAGTGCTTGAGCCGCTGGTGTAAATTTGTGCATATTCGCTATTTTGCGACAAAATAGCGGATATACCGTAACCTACCTTAAAGAACTCTAAATTTATTTTTATTGTTATTAATTATCAGTAACATAGATTTTTTATTTATTTCAGTTGCTAGTTTTCAGCTGGTTAATTTCAGCGCCTGTCACTTTTCTTGCCTATAAAAATATAAATACGAACACTGTAAGTACTGATCTGTGTCTTTTCTATTAAACCTAATCAATTGATTTTTATAAACTATATTTTATAGGTGGTTTACGTGTTGCTAAAAAGCAACAAAAAACACCGTAAATAGCCAGTCAAAAGTAAAATTTATTTTTAACGATTTGATTTTAAAGGTTTTTTAAAATGTGGCACCGAAGTTGTAATAGTCTAGTTGTACAGAACGAAAATGTGATTAGCACATCGTTCGAAACCATAAACATTGAAGGAATATTTATTATGAACACATTAAATAAAACGTTGGCACTTATTGCTCTAGCATCTTCTTCAGCCGCATTTGCTGCAACAGACTTTGACACATTAGATGTTGATGGTAATGGCGCAATTAGCCAAAGTGAAGCTTCAGTTGATGCTGAGCTTATGAGCCAATTTGCAGAGCTTGATAGCGACGGTAACGGCGAGCTTTCAAAAGCAGAGTTTTCAAAAGCTTAATGTCGCTTTTTGACAGGGAAAAATGAAAAGGACTTCGTAACACACTATTAATCATCTCAGGTGAAAGGAGATAACCAATGAACATACTAAATAAAGCGATAGTACTTATTGCATTAACCTCTTCATCAGCAGCATTTGCCTTTGAGGCGTTAGACTTCGATACCCTTGATGTTGATGAAAATGGTGTGATCAGTCAAGTTGAAGCCGCAGAAGATGCTGAGCTTTTAAATAGATTTGCAGAGCGTGATACTGACCAAAACGGTGAGTTATCAAAAGAAGAGTTTTCAAAAGCTTAATAACCTAATACTGAGTTTATCCTGAGTTGCCAAAGACAACCTAAGTGGGCAGGGAACCCATGATAAAGGATAACAAGGAAGACTTTACTCGCATTGAAAACCAGTATTGAGACAAATTTTTTGATAGTACATTGAAGGAATATTAATTATGAACACATTAAATAAAACATTAGCACTTATCGCACTGGCATCTTCATCAGCGGCGTTTGCTGCTACCGATTTTGATACGCTAGATGTTGATGGCAACGGCGCAATCAGCCAAAGTGAAGCATCGGTTGATGCTGAGCTTATGAGTAAATTTGCAGAGCTTGATACAGACGGTAACGGTGAGCTCTCAAAAGCTGAGTTCGCAAAGGCCTAATTATAGCTTCCGCCTACAAGGAATTTTAAAAGGACTTTTACATTGATTACGTTCAAAAGCAGCCAATACCCCCGGGCTGCTTTTTTTATGCCTGTGTGCTTCCTGTGCGGTTAAGTATATTATTTACAACATAAATACATCAGCTTATTATCGTGGTATTAATTTATACATGGAAGTTGCTAATGTTAGAGATTATTAGTTTATATTCAGCACTAAGCGCGAGTATATGGATTGTTGCTGGGGTGTATATCGCTGGTAGGTGTTATCCAAACTATAGTCATGCAAAGCAATTTTGCAGCGAGCTCGGTGCTGCTGGCAGTCCCACGGAAAAACTATCCCCGCTTATTAATAACTATCCTCTTGGATTACTATTTTGTTTATTTGGTTGGTATGTCGTACAACTGGAAAATACCGCTATATTAATTACGTTGGTCGGTTGGCTTGTCATGATTCATGGTGTGGGTACCTGGATTGCTGGTTACTTCCCTATGGATGCGGATCCTAATACTAAAAACCCTACTTTGAGTTGCCAAATACATTCTTGGGCTGGCTTGGTAATGCTGCTGTCTTTGCTGATTGCGCCAATTTTTGTTGCTGTAAGTTCATATACCAGTATTTCATTTCGGCTTTTTTCAATTTTGTGTGTGTGTATTGCCTGTTACTTTTTAGTTTTGTTGACGCAAGCATTTAAGCAAAAAGGCAGTGTAGGCACTTATCAACGATTAGCTTATGGTGTGCAGTTGTTGTGGTTGAGTGCATTTTCGTTGGTGCTGTAATTTAATTTTAGATTTCAACAGTAAGTGTTGCTTTGTAAAACGCTTAAGCAAAGATGAATTAGATATTGAATGACGGAGATTAGGCTTAGTGAAAAGTGTTAGCTATACCGTGGAACTGAGCTGTCCATCTTTAGAAGAATTTTGTTTATTAAGAGAGAAAGTCGGTTGGGGTAAAGTTAACGCTGATCTGGCGAATACTAGTTTAAACAACTCGTTATTTCATGTAGTGATCCGACAGGAGGGGCTACTTGTTGGTATGGGTCGTGTAATAGGTGATGGTGGTTTATTTTTTTATATCCAAGATGTTGTTGTCGATCCTGACTTTCAAAGGCAAGGTATTGGTGCGTTGATTAAGGATAATATAGAAATGTATTTGGCTGGGGCAGCAAAAAAAGATGCAACCATCGGACTGCTCTCAGCCAAAGGTAAAGAATCTTTTTATGCTCGTTACGGATATTTTAGTAGGCCGGATAAAATTCTGGGCTGTGGGATGTGTAAATTTACTTAGGATGAAAAATTTCAATGTCTGAATATGTAGCAAGTGTTGTGTGGTCTCGCCAAGCAGAAGAGTTGTTTATCGATAATAAATATAGCCGAGGTCACTTGTGGCAATTTGATGGTGGGGCAACTATTGCTGCATCCTCCTCACCGCATATCGTGCCACTGCCATATTCTGTGGCAGAAAGTGTCGACCCCGAAGAGGCATTTATTGCGTCATTGTCGAGCTGCCATATGTTATTTTTCTTATCTATTGCGGCAAAAAATAAGTTTATAGTTGATAGCTATCAAGATGATGCCGTTGGTTTGATGCAGCGCGCTAGTGATGGGCGTATGTCGATGACTCAAGTAACTTTAAAACCATGTGTGAAGTTTGCCGAAAATGAGCAACCTAGTGCAGAGCAATTAGAAGAAATGCATCACCAGGCTCATGAGTTATGTTTTATCGCCAATTCGGTGAAAACACATATTGTGATTGAAATTGTTGGTGCTTAATTAAATTGTAAGAATACCTAGAGCAGTTAAAACTGCAATATCGTTGCTATTGTTTCGCATAATGGCAACAAAACACGAATTTTCATAAACTAACTGCGTTTTTATTTTTTACTTACCAAAATAAATTTAATTTCTCCTTACAATTCAGATTGTTAATTTATGAAAAAAATTTAATTTTTATCAGTTAAAGTTGCTGTTCAGTTGCGGTTAGGGTACTCATCTTTGAAAAAAACACTATTATCAGCATAGTTTCTCGAGTTGTGTCATTTTTATAACTATTAACCATTTGATTTGTATGGTTTTATAGGTTAACGCATAAATCTTGTTGCTAAACTGCAACAGAATAGTCCTTCTAAATTCCACGAAAACATCAAAATAAAATATAACCTCATGATTTTTAATGATAATAAATTGTTGGCACCGAAGTTGTAATACTCTAGTTGTCTTGAACGAAACGGTGATTATCACTTAAGTTCACAACCATAAACTTTGAAGGAATATTTATTATGAACACATTAAATAAAACATTAGCACTTATCGCATTAGCTTCTTCATCAGCAGCATTTGCAGGTACTGACTTTGACACCTTAGATGTTGATGGTAGCGGCACGATCAGCCAAAGCGAAGCGGCAGTTGATGCAAAATTAATGAGCCAGTTTGCTGAGTTAGATACTGATGGTAATGGTGAGCTTTCAAAAGCTGAGTTTTCTGAAGCGTAATCGCTTATTTTCACACAAGGATCTTTGCAAAGGACCTGCGCATTTGATTAAGCAAGCACACTAAATTTTGGAAGGAAGATAATTATGAACACATTAAATAAAACATTAGCACTTATCGCGTTGGCATCATCATCAGCTGCTTTTGCAGCAACTGACTTCGATACTCTTGATGTTGATGGCAATGGTGTAATCAGCCAACAAGAAGCATCTGCTGATGCGACTATTTCAGCTAAGTTTGCTGAGCTTGATACTGACCAAAACGGTGAGTTATCAAAAGAAGAATTTTCAAAAGCGTAATTTCAGTTTCCACAAACAGGGATCTCTGAAAAGGATTTCTTTCTTTTAAATTATTAGGAATAACACTATGAAACATATTAATACAGCACTTGCTATTTTTGCCTTAGCGGCTTCATCAACTGCGTTTGCAGCAGTTAGTTTTGACACATTTGATACTGATGGAGACGGCGTGATCAGCCAAAAAGAAGCATCAGTAAATGCACAATTAGTTGAAATTTTCTCTGATTTAGATACTGATAGCAATGGTGAATTGTCAAAAGAAGAGTTTGCCAGAGTACAATAAAACGTACAGCACAGTACCAAAAAAGCAGCTTCATTAAGCTGCTTTTTTGGTTAACTTGAATGGTTATAAGCTGTAGTCAAATTGCAGTGAAAATTTTCGCGGGTTACCATAGCGGTATTGATTATAAAAACCGATTTGGTTGTAATAAGTTTTATCAAATAAGTTATCAATATTTACGCTAACAGACACTTGTGAGTTAATTTGATAACTACTCATAAGGCTTGCGATGCCATAACTTGATTGCTCTACTTCAACTTGACCGTGAACTGGGTTTTTTACTTCATCATAGCTGCGACTTTGCCAGCGATAACCGCCACCGACTTTCAACCCTGTTAACAGGTGATCTAATTTATAAGTGGTAAATAACTTAAATTGATTTTTTGGGTTTGTGCTATTGAGGATGTCACCTTCGGGCGTTTCACCTTCGCTATAAGTGTAGCCAAAATAGCCATTCCAACTATCAGTAAATGCACCATTAAGTTCAAACTCAAGCCCTTGGGTGACCGTACCATCAATTGGTTGATAAATTGCCTGAAGAGTGTCTGGAATTGTTTCGCCAGTGTATTCGCCCACATTGTCTTGCTGAATTTCAAAACCCGATAGTGCAATGTCTAAACGCTCGTCCAATAATGAGGCCTTGATACCTAGCTCATAATTTTGACCTTGAATTGGGTCAAGGTAATTACCATTTTTATCGACGCGGCTTTGCGGGGTAAATATATCGGTGTAGTTAGCATAAAGTGCCCAATTATCTGCCAAGCTATAAGTAGCACCTAAATAATTGGTCAGCTCGTTATCTAATTTATAATCATGTTGGCTGCCAAAGTTATCTTGATTTGTTTGCCATTGATTTAATCGGCTTCCTAAAACCAATGAGAGTGAATTTGTTAGATTAAGTTGTGAAGCAAAGTACAAAGCATTTTGCTCTGTTGTGCCATAAGAGCCAAAGGCGGGTGTAGCTTGCCAAGTTGGTTTTGGGTAGTCATAGTTTGGGGCTGTAAAATCGCCGATGATTTCTGCCTCTTCTTGCCCCGGGAAGTAGGGGGTTGTAAAGTCTTGCTCTTGGCTATTGTAACCAAACATGACTTGGTGGCTTTGATTTAACCAGTTAAATCTACCGGTAAGCTCTATCTCGTAGGTGCGCTGAATCCGCTTGGCATCAATATAATTTACTGAACCGGGCATCATGCCTATATTCGTTTGTGAGTCAGGGTTACCTGTCGCCCAAAAAACATCGTAATGTAGGTCATTATTACCATATATATAGCTCGCACTTAGCTGCCAATTAGCATTGAAGTAATGATCAATACTCATAAAGCTATTCAATGCTTTAGTTTTTGAAGATGACCAATTTGGCGCTGTGGATGTTTCTCTATCATAGTTTGTTCGGGTGCCATCGCTATAAAAAATAGGTAGTCCACCCGACATCGTGCCTTTTGGGTCTGTGGTTTGCGTATCAACAGCAAAAGTTAATAGGGTACTATCAGTTAGGTCAGCTTCGATAATACCGTATAATGTGGTTTTTTCTTGGCTGAACCTGTCTTGATATGATTGCTGATCTTGATAGGCGAGTACGGCACGCGCACGCACGGTTTCACTGCTATTTAAACTACCCGATGCATCAACCACACCACGATAGTTTTGCCAAGAACCAACCGTTGCAGAAATATTTACTTGGTTATGCACAGTAGGGCGCTTACGTATTAAGTTAATTGCTGCTGATGGATTACCTGCACCGAGCATTAACCCTGTGGCACCACGGACAACTTCAATCCGCTCATAAATAGCAGTATCTGTTAAGTTATCGCCGTAATTAAATCGGGTATCATAAGTAGTTGCTATGCCATCATATAAAATACTGGTAACACTGATACCGCGCGCTGAAATTGAATATTTACCATTATCGGCCTCTCTTGCATTGATGCCGGTTACGCTGGTGATGGCTTCAATAGCACTATTTAATTGTTGATCGGCCATAAATTCACTGGTGATAGCGATAGCTGATTGCGGAGTTTGCAAGTGGCTGAGATCAAGCCCTGTTGCTGAGTTCATTGCACTGACTTTGTAGCCGCTATCTTGCTGGCCCACTATGGTTAGTTTTTCAATGTCGTTTTTAGCTTCGGCATTTGCATTTGTTGATAGTCCACACACAAGAATACCAATAACACTGCAATATGTAACACAAAGAGGGGTGTTTAAAGTTGGGTGTATCATTTGAAGAAATCCATTTATATTAAAAAATGTGAAATTAACTTCTCACAGAAAGAGAAAACGCTTGATTATCAAACAGCGTGAGAGTAATGGATTTGGGTACGGAAGTAAATGCTTTTGAGATTGATTTTCATTTGTGTTTATTGGGGTGGAAATTCACCTTTCGATACAGTTGCTTTGTGTCGAAAGGTGAGGAGTAATTTAGAGAAAGATAGCGCTAACTTGGAACAGTTTTTCAACTACGTTGATATGCTTTTTATCGATCAAGAACATAATGACGTGATCGCCTGAGTGAATTATCGTGTCGTCGTGGGCAATGAGTACATCATCATTACGGACAATCGCGCCAATCGTGGTACCTGCAGGCAGCTTAATATCAGCAATTGCACGGCCGACAACTTTAGAGGTATGTTCGTCGCCATGGGCCACAGCCTCAATGGCTTCTGCTGCGCCTTTACGTAATGAATACACATTAACAATATCACCGCGGCGAACATGGGTAAGCAGGGCAGAAATCGTGGCTTGCTGTGGTGAAATGGCAATATCAATTTCGCCACCTTGCACTAAATCAACATATGCGCCGCGCTGAATAAGCACCATGGTTTTTTGCGCACCCATGCGTTTAGCGAGCATGGCTGACATAATATTAGCTTCATCATCATTAGTTACCGCGATGAATACATCAACTTGTTCGATGTGTTCTTCTGATAACAACTCCTGATCTGACGCATCACCACAAAACACCACTGTATTATCAAGCATTTCTGATAACTGCTCAGCACGTTCTTTATTTCGTTCAAGCAATTTTACGCTATGATTCTTTTCCAGAGAGCGAGCAAGCCCAGCGCCAATATTACCGCCACCAGCAATCATAATTTTTTTGTATGAACGCTCTAATTTCTGTAGTTCATTCATTACTGCACGAATATGTTTGGTGGCAGCGAGGAAGAACACTTCATCATCCGCTTCAATTACTGTAGTACCCAGTGGTTTGATTGCTTTACCTTGGCGGTAAATCGCAGCAACACGAGTTTCAACATTAGGAATATGCTCTTTTAATGCTGACAATGCATAACCGACTAACAATCCGCCGTAGTAAGCTTTTACCGCCACCAGCGAGAGCATGCCATCGCCAAACTCTAAAACTTGTAACGCGCCAGGATAATCAATCAAGCGACGAATATACTTAGTCACTAGTTGCTCTGGAGCAATATAGTGGTCAACAGGTAAATCATCGTTTTGAAAGAGCTTTTCGCGGTACTTTAAGTATTGCTCAGAACGGATCCGAGCAATTTTAGTCGGCGTATTAAAAATACTATACGCGACTTGGCAAGCGACCATGTTCACTTCATCTGAACTGGTTACTGCGATGATCATATCGGCGTCTTCCGCACCGGCGCGGCGTAATACATCAGGGTGGGCACTATGACCTGTAACACCCTGTAGATCGTATTTATCTTGTAACTCACGTAATCGGTTGCCATCAATATCAACAACCGTGATTTCGTTTTGTTCACCTACCAGGTTTTCAGCGAGTGTACCGCCTACTTGTCCTGCACCGAGTATGATTATTTTCATGGTTTACTAAAAGCTTCTTATGAGTGTGTTTTTATAAGCTTGGCATAATAAAATCCGTCACTCTCACCAGGCTGTAACTGCAGCCCAGGGTTGCTTGGGGTATCGTTATCATGTAGCGGGATATGTTCAACATCGTTATTATTTGCTAAAAATTTAGCGACTTGCTGTTGGTTCTCTTGTGGTAATACTGAGCAGGTTGCATAAATTAGCGTGCCACCTGGTTTCAATAATGGCCAAATGCTATTGAGAATATCGCCTTGGAGTGTCGCCAGATCATTGATATCTGATGCACGACGTAGCCATTTGATATCTGGGTGACGACGAATAACACCCGTTGCAGAGCAAGGAACGTCTAATAGAATACGGTCAAACTGTTGCTCATCCCACCATTTGTGTGGTTGCGAAGCATCGGCACATTGTAAATCAGCGCCTAAGCCAATTCTTTCAAGGTTTTGCTTTACACGTTCAAGGCGGGTGGCATCGCTATCAAGTGCCAGTACATCAGCATCTGCGAGTTCTAGAATGTGACAGGTTTTACCACCGGGTGCTGCGCAGGCATCTAAAATATGCTCGTCAGCTTTTGGATCTAACAAGCGTGCCGCAAGCTGTGCTGCTGCATCTTGTACTGAACATGCGCCGGTGTCGAATTCAGGCAACGAAAACACATCGCGCGGTTTATCCAGCTTAATACCATCAGGGAAATCAGGATTGAGTGTATGTTCAATGTCATTAGCAGTGAGCATTTCGCTATATTCAGCGGTGCTATATTGCGCTTGGTTAACACGCAACCACATTGGTGCTTGCTGCTGGTTCGCTTCTAGTAGAGCTTGCCAAGAGTCAGGGTAAGCTTCAGTTACTTGTTTGATAAACCAGTTTGGGTGGTTGTATAAACACACTGGTATTTGCTTGGCTTTTTCTTCAAGCTCTACTTGCTGGCGCTGAAAGCTGCGTAAAATAGCGTTGATCAAGCCTTTTAAACCCAATGCGCGCAGTTGTTCTAATGCATTAACCGTTTCGCTAATTGCTGCATGCGGTGGAACCCGCATATGTTGTAGTTGGTAAATGCCCACATACAGTAAGAACTGGAATATACGGCGCTTACCTTTAAGTGGCTGCTCAACTAAATGTTGACAATAATTTTCTAAACTTGGTAAATAACGCAGTACGCCGTAACAAATTTGCTGTAATAACGCTTTATCTTTAGGTGGTAAACCTTGGCTGGCAAAAGGCAGCTCTTGATTTAATGAGGCGCCTTTATCAACCACGTTATATAAAGTTTCGGCTGCAATCGCCCTGACATTACTCATTGTGTTCGCCTATTCGTGTGCCAGGAGTTACCCAGTCTGCTCGACCATTTAAAAAGTCAGTAATGGCCATTGGCTTTTTACCTTGTGGTTGTACTTGAGTGATATTAAGTGCGTTAGTACCACAGGCAATCACAATGCCGTGTTTATCGCTTTGTAATACCGTTCCTGCCGTGCCTTGCTGGTCAACAACATTAGCTTGATAAACTTTTACAGTGTGTTCACCCATTTGAGTAAAACAGACCGGCCATGGATTGAATGAGCGGATATTACGCTCTATTTGCGCTGCGTCCATCGACCAATCAATATTTGCTTCGTCTTT
This sequence comes from Pseudoalteromonas sp. SG43-6, assembly GCF_014164365.1. NCBI lineage: Bacteria > Pseudomonadati > Pseudomonadota > Gammaproteobacteria > Alteromonadales > Pseudoalteromonadaceae > Pseudoalteromonas > Pseudoalteromonas sp. SG43-6. The sequence goes on along the minus strand of NZ_JACJEZ010000024.1, from coordinate 10,519 downwards.
AGATAGCTTTTTAGCGTAATTGGCAAGCTCGTCATTTTGTACTTGCGGGGTAATTTCGCCATTAGCTAACTTAGTAATGGTGTCTATTAGTGCGCTTGGGCCTAAATCGGCAAGCTTAGCGTATAAACTTGCACTTGTTTCAGTGGCGGTAATAGGGCAGCGGCTAATATGCAGCATGTCGCCGGTATCTAGGCCTTCATCCATTTGCATTATGGTGACGCCAGTCTCTTCATCGCCGGCCCAGATAGCGCGTTGAATCGGCGCGGCACCACGCCAGCGCGGTAAAATTGAGCCGTGTACATTTAAACAACCAAGCCGTGGCGCCTCTAAAATTGCTTTTGGTAACAGTAATCCATAAGCGACCACGATCATAAGGTCAGCATCTAAGCTGCTTAGTTCAGCCAGAGCGTCGTCACTTTTTAATGAGGCAGGTTGGAACACTGCTAACTCATTTGCCAGTGCTAGCTCTTTCACTTCACTGGCTTTGAGTTTTTTACCGCGCCCTGCTGGACGGTCGGGTTGGCTATACACGCCAACAATTTGATGCTCTGAGTCGATAAGAGCTTGTAAATGGCGCGCAGCAAAGTCTGGCGTACCGGCAAAAATAATGCGTAATGGTTGTGTCACTGAACTTCCTAATTATTACTAAGGTATTATTGCGCTGCTAACTTAGCTTCTTTTTCAAGTTTTTTACGAATACGTTGGCGCTTTAACGGTGATAAGTAATCGATAAATAGTTTACCCTGTAAATGGTCAAGCTCATGCTGGATGCAAATTGCTAATAGCTCATCAGCATCTAAACTAAACTCTTCGCCATTTTCGTTTAATGCGGTCACTGTTACAGTTTCTGCGCGGTCAACTTTTGCATAAGAGTGTGGCACAGATAAACAGCCTTCTTCACTTACCGTGGTGCCATCTTGTTTAGTGATTGTCGGGTTGATCAATACTAACGGTTCATCACGTTCTTCTGATACGTCAATGACCACAATACGTTGATGAATATCGACTTGAGTCGCAGCTAATCCAATGCCGTTTTCATCATACATAGTTTCCAGCATGTCTTTTACAATTTGGCGAATTTGGTCGTCAACTTGCACCACTTCTTTTGCTATTGTACGTAAACGCTCATCTGGAAATCTTAAAACTTCTAACCTAGCCATAGTAACCTTTTTCACTTGTGCTTAATTTAGGGTATTGTATGCTCTTATTTTAGCCATTCGCGTTCACCTTTAACAGGTTTTGGTTGATAATAATGAAAAAACACCACAAGGAAGCTCAATGAAATACCCATTACTCGCGGCAATGTTGGCATTAAGTGCTACTTTCCCATCCTTAGCAGATGTATTAACTATAAAAAAAGATGCGCCTAAACAATACGTTGTGAAAAAGGGCGATACACTTTGGGATATTTCAGGAGTTTATTTGCAAGAGCCTTGGCAGTGGCCGGAACTTTGGCAAATGAATCCACAAATTAATAATCCACACCTAATTTACCCAGGGGATGCACTGTCTTTAATCTACGATGAGCACGGTAATCCACGTTTGGTGATTAATCAGGGTTATAAAAAGCTTTCTCCACATGGTCGAATTGTGCAAAAAGGTAAAAATGCGATCCCTACGTTACCTCTTGAGCTGCTGCGTCCTTACCTAACCTATGAGCAAGCACTAAATGCTGAAGACATTGCCGATAAACCTTATATTTTAGGTGCCAATGTCAACACTAAAATGAATACCGAAGGCCATATAGTTTATGTTAAAGGTGAGCTGAAATTACACGAGTCATACGCTATTTACCGCAACGGCGAAGCATATGTTGATCCGCAAACGAACGAAGTGTTGGCTAATAAAGCACAATTAGTGGCGGTGGGTCGTGTATTTAGAAAAGGTGATATTGCCAATGGTGTACCTGCTTCAGTTAAAGTTGAACAGGTAAAGAGAGAAATCAAAGCGGGTGATTTTTTAATGCCTGCGATAGAAGGTCAGCTATTACCTGCGTATTTTAATATTCACCGTCCTGAGCAGCCAGTGCAAGGTGAAATCATCGCATCAGTGAGTGGATTACGAGAATTCAGCACAATGGATATTGTAGTGCTAAACTTAGGGTCAGAGCAGCAAATTAAAGAAGGCCATATTTTAGATATTGAGCGTCAATCACCGACTGTTTTTGATGGTCGCAATGGCCCACGCTACAAAGAAGATTCAAATAGCCTTGAAAAGTTAGTAACAAACGCCAACGAATTTTTTGGCGTTGAGGCAGATGCCGACACGACTGTGTGGCATATGCCAAAAGAACAGGTCGGTCAGCTAATGGTGTTTAAAGTTTATAAAAACGTTAGTTATGCCTTAATCGTAAAAAACCAGCACCCAATCCGAGTCGGTGATTTTGCAGTTATAAATTAATTCAGGTTTGAGTGCTCTAAGGAGGGAGCATGAAAGATTCATCAGGCAAGCTAACCCATTGGCTTGCCTTTTATTTATGTAAAGGCTTAGGTGTTAAAACCTTATTGGCATTGGCACAAAAACTGCCATTAGATGATTTGTTTGAGCTGACTCACGATCAGCTTACCGGTCATGGTTTAAGCCCGCAGGTCGCCACTAATTTACTAGCAACCGATTGGCAGCAAGTTGACTATTATCAACAGATAATTGTTAACTCACAGATAACCGCAATTGATTACTTCGATCCTCACTATCCACCATTATTAAAAGAAATTGCTAGCGCGCCTTTATTGCTATTTTGCCGAGGCAATTTAGAGTTATTGACCAGTCCGCAAATCGCTATTGTTGGAAGCCGCAATGCCACGCCAATCGGTTTAGAGATCGCCGCTGAATTTGCTCATCAACTCACTGTGGCAGGATTAACGGTAACTTCCGGAATGGCGCTTGGTATTGATGGTGCTGCCCACAAAGGAGCGCTGGCGGGCAATGGTAAAACCATTGCAGTGCTTGGTACTGGAGTGGATGTTTATTATCCTAAACGGCATAAGTTACTCACCGATCAAGTATCTGAACGGGGGATGTTGGTGAGCGAGTTTTTACCCGGTACAGCCGCTAATGCTAATAACTTCCCAAGACGTAATCGTATAATATCTGGTTTGTCATTAGGTGTGTTGATTGTCGAGGCTGAAATAAAAAGCGGTTCGCTTATCACCGTGCGTTATGCGCTGGAGCAAAACAAAGAAGTTTTTGCAGTGCCTGGTTCAATTAAAAATCCACTCTCTGAAGCCAGTCACTTTTTAATTAAACAAGGTGCAAAGCTGGTGGAAAATGTCAGTGATATTCTCGACGAAGTGAGCTTTTTCTGCGAAAACAGTCTATATACTATAGAAGAAGCAACGGTTGATGAACCTGCCTGCGAAATACTAAACAGTGTTGGTTTTGAGGTAACAGCTGTTGATTTAATTGCTCAGCGTAGCCAGTGGCCAATAGATAAAGTGCAAGCACGTTTACTTGATCTTGAATTGGAAGATAGAGTAGAGCGTGTATTAGATGGCTATATTAGAGTTCGATAAGCTTAGTGTGGAGGAAAGTAACATGTTCGATATCCTCATGTATCTGTTTGAAAACTACATTCACAGCGAAGCCGAAGTCTTTGTTGAGCATAATGAACTCACTGACGAATTATTACGTGCCGGCTTTAATAAGCCCGAAATATACAAAGCACTTGATTGGCTTGAGCAGCTTGCTGACTTGCAGCACAGTGATGAATTCCCTTATTTAAACCGCCTCCCACAACATGCGATACGTATTTTTACCGATAGTGAATGCCACATGTTGAGCGTAGAGTGTCGGGGCTTTTTAATGTTTGTAGAACAAGTCGGAGTGATCAACAGCGCAACGCGTGAAATGGTTATGGATCGTTTGTTCGCATTAGATAAAGCTTATATATCACTTGATGATTTAAAATGGGTGGTACTTATGGTGTTGTTTAATGTGCCAGGCTCAGAGCAAGCTTATGCACAAATGGAAGAACTTATTTTTGATGAGCCGGCAGAGGTACTACATTAAGCAAGTGCTGCGCTTGTATCTTTAATTAGTTTGGGTATATTAGGCGAAAATTAGTCAGCTGCTTAGGGAACACATGAGTAAAATCGACCAATCGCTTTTTTCTGCAAATCAACATGCCTTAGAAAAAGAATACGAAGTGTGCCCTAAATGCGGTTCAGAGCTTGTTATCCGCAACAGTAAATCAGGTCCTTTCCTTGGCTGTGCGAGTTATCCCGAATGTGATTTTATTCGCTCGCTTGCTCAACATGATACTCAACAAATCAAAGTACTTGATGATAGCCCTTGTCCAGAGTGTGGTAATCCGCTAGTAGTGAAGAATGGCCGCTATGGTATGTTTATTGGCTGTACGGGTTATCCTGAGTGTCACTATATTGCTCATGATGAGCCTGAGCCAAATGAAGAAGTTTTACCTGCTTGCCCTAAGTGTAAAAAAGGCCAGTTAGTGGCGCGTAGTAATAAATTTGGTAAAACATTTTATTCATGTAATAGCTATCCAAGTTGTAAATACACACTCAATCACAAACCAGTTAGCCATATCTGCCCCGCGTGCCAATGGCCAGTAATGATGCAAAAGCAAATGACCAATAGTGTTGTGCTACAATGCCCTCAGAAAAGTTGCTCGCATAAATTCACGGTGAGCGAATAATTACCGGCTTTAATTTTATTGTATTTGGAGATTTTCAGTGACTGATACTACCTCAGTTCCTTTAACAGCCCTTGCTGCTGTGTCGCAAGGCGGGGTTATTGTTTACCCAACCGAAGCTGTTTATGGCTTAGGCTGTGACCCCGATAATCAGCAAGCTGTGGAGCGCTTACTTGCAATAAAGCAGCGGCCCGTTGAGAAAGGCTTAATTTTAATTGCCGATAATTATGGGCAATTATTAAAGTATGTTGATGATGCAAAAATTCCGATGGATAAACGCGCTGATATTTTTTCCAGCTGGCCCGGCGCAATTACTTGGGTTATGCCAGCGGCTAAAGGTACGCCTAAATGGTTAACAGGACAATTTGATAGTATTGCTGTGCGTGTAACTAATCACCCAACAGTAAAGCGCTTATGCCAAGAATTAGGCAAACCTCTTGTGTCTACTAGTGCTAACTTATCAGGACATGATACGGTCACTAGTATTGCAATGGCTAAAAGTGAGTTTGGCGAGCTGGTGGCATTTTATGTAGATGAACCACTCGGTGGTAACACGCAGCCTAGCACTATTAAAGATGTAATGACCGGCAAAGTATTTAGAGGATAACCATGCACAGCAATTTACTCGAACAAGTAAAAACCTACCTGATGGCCTTGCAAGACACAATTTGCCAAGGTTTAGAGCAAGCTGATGGCCAAGCCAAGTTTGTAGAAGACAGTTGGCAGCGCGAAGAAGGCGGTGGTGGCCGAACTCGTGTTATTCGTGGTGGCAATGTGATCGAGCAAGGTGGGGTGAACTACTCGCATGTGTTTGGTGCTTCAATGCCGGCATCGGCAACTGCGCATCGTCCAGAACTTGCTGGTCGTAGCTTCCATGCCTGTGGTGTCTCGCTAGTGATCCACCCAAACAATCCACATATTCCAACGAGCCATGCTAACGTACGCTTTTTCATTGCAGAAAAGCAAGGTGAGGAGCCTATTTGGTGGTTTGGTGGTGGTTTTGACTTAACGCCATTTTATCCTGAGCTTGAAGATGTTCAACATTGGCATCAAGTCGCGCATGATTTATGTGCGCCGTTTGGAGATGAGGTTTACCCTAAATATAAAAAATGGTGTGACGAGTATTTTTACCTAAAACATCGCGATGAAACGCGCGGTGTCGGCGGTTTATTCTTTGATGATTTGAATGAAGCCGGGTTTGAGCAAAGCTTTGCCTTTATGCAAGCAGTAGGCAATGGCTTTTTAGGTGCTTATTTACCTATTATTGAACGTAGAAAAGCAACCCTATTTACTGAGCAGCAACGAGACTTCCAACTTTATCGTCGTGGCCGTTATGTTGAGTTTAACTTAGTGTGGGATCGTGGCACTTTATTTGGCTTGCAAAGTGGCGGACGTACAGAATCAATATTAATGTCGATGCCGCCGCTAGCGCGTTGGGAATATAACTATACACCCGAAGAAGGCAGTGCTGAAAATAAGCTATACGCTGACTTTTTAAAACCAAGAGACTGGTTAGGGCTAGCATAGTAAGCAGGCTGCCAGTCAATATCTGGTTTATTGACTGGCAACTTTAAGTATTACATCAATTTAAAGCTTCTTACTTGCTCATCCAGTGAACGCGCTAGATTTAACAGCTCCTCACTTACTTTTTGGTTATCGTTAGCATCCACTAATGACCGCTCAGCGTTATCACTAATACCAATAACACTCCTATTTATTTCCTCTGCGGCTAAGTTTTGTTGTTCTGTCGCGTCGGCTATTTGAATATTAAGTTGATTTATTTCATTCATCTGCATAGAAATATCTTTTAAAGCTTGAGCAACATTTTTTACTTGTTGCGCTCTAGCATCAGCCTCCTCACACGATTCACCCATGGTTTTAACCGTTTGCGCCGCTTCGGATTGCAGTTTGTCGATTGTGCGACGAATTTCATCGGTGGATGCATGAGTACGAGTTGCCAATGTACGTACTTCATCAGCCACCACAGCAAAGCCCCGCCCAGCTTTACCTGCACGTGCGGCTTCAATCGCAGCATTAAGAGCTAACAAATTGGTCTGTTCAGCAATACTGCTAATCACTTCGAGTACTTTTCCTACCTCAAGTGTTTGTACTTGTAGTTGACTTACTTGCGCTGCAGCTTGGCGAACATCGTCTGCTAATTGATTAATACTGAGTTCTGTTTGTTCAGCAACATGCATACTTTGTTGTGCCAGTTCATTACTGTTTTCTGATTTTTCAGAGGCAAAGTGAGTGGTGTTTTTTACTTCATTAGAGGAGCTCTCTAGTTCGTTTATAGCAGCTGCCACGGAGTCTGTATTTTTCTTTTGCTCTAAAATAGCGCGCTCAGTAGTATCCGCTGAGGTATAAATTTTTTCTGCTGAGTGGATCAATATTTTTGATGAATGAGATACTTGAGCAATATTATCTTTAAAGGTAGCGATCATCTTATTAAAGCTGGTGGCGAGCCAACCCAGTTCATCTTCAGCGCTATCGTCAATTCGCAGGCTTAAATCTTTGTTGGTTGTAGCTAAATGCATAGCATGACCTAGCTTTTTAAGGCGTACAATAAAAATTTGTCTAAACATAATGCCCAGTAATACAAAGGCAATAATAAAAATAATAGAGAGTAATGCGGTATTTACTAGGGTGTTGTAAGTCACCGCATTATCAATATCAGCTAATGAGTAACTAATTTTAACTACGCCGAGTACATCACCTTCTTGTGCTTGATGACAGCCAAGGCAATTAGTGCCTTTATAATCGCTACTGGCAAACATAGGGCGCAGAAAAGTTATACTGCGGCTATTATTTTGCTGATCAATTAGCAATGTTTCCTTGCCTTTTAAAGCCTCGCGTTCGATATCGTTGCTCGGCGCTTGATTTTTATTGCCCGGCCCATAAAGTTTATTAACAATTGGGGAGCGAATAATATGCGCATCTTCAATATTTGGGTGCTTGCGTAGTTTTTGGCTTAATAGCTCTCTATTTGCCATGGTGCCTGTGATCATCAAAGTATTGATAGAGTCAAAGTAGTTATCAGCAAGAAGCTTAATATTTTCTGCAACAGTGTCTTGCGCAAGCGTTCGTTGTTGGCTTGAGCTACTAAGAATACTGGCAATTAACACAATAATGCCTGTTAGGGCCAATAGGGCATAAATTTTATGTTGGATTGATTTCACACGCACGACGCTTTTTCTAAATATTTGATCACGTATTATCTATATTTAAAAAAAGGCCGTTTTGACTTAGCGCAAATAACGTGCAGTTAAAGAGAAGTGCTAGTGCTGATTAATCATATGACTGGCAAGTTGTGCCAAAGATTTACGTAACCCTTCTCGTAATAAGGGATTATCAATTTCCGCGTCTAACGCTTTATTCATGCAATACATCCATTGATCTCGTAAATCTTGATCAATTGGAAAAGGCATATGGCGTTTACGCAGCATAGGGTGACCATGCTTTTCAACAAACAAGTCTGGGCCGCCTAACCACCCTGATAAAAACTCAAAAAACACTTGGCGAATACGGTCCAATGGTTGAGGATGCATATCATATAACGGTTTAGCGTATTCATCGCTGGCCATAATGTCGTAGAATCGATTCGCAAGTGCTAAAGCACCAGCTTCTCCACCCATCAGTTGATAAGGTGTTTTTTCTGGCGTTGGTGCTTGCTGTTGTTCTGGTGGTTTCGATTTTGAAAAGAATCGTTTAATCATAGTTTTATCATCATTAATTAGCAGTAAGTTACGAGGTAATGTTACTGCACAAAGAGGTTGCTCAAATATGGACAAATATGCAGTTTTTGGAAATCCTATTAAACACTCAAAATCCCCTGCGATACATCAGCAATTTGCAACCTCATTGGGCGAACAAATCGAATACAGCGCAATATTAGCACCGATTGATGGTTTTAAAAAAGCCGTGGCCGATTTTTTTGCCACAGGCGGTAAAGGAGCTAATGTTACAGTGCCATTTAAAGAGCAAGCATTTGCGCTAGTTGATGAGCGAACTGAATTGGCAACCATTGTCGGAGCAGTAAATACTATTAAGTTATTAGATGATGGGCGCTTGCTAGGTGACAACACCGATGGCATTGGTTTTGTGAACGATCTGCTTGCGAATCAGGTTACCATTAAAGATAAACGGGTCTTACTTATAGGTGCCGGAGGCGCTGCACGTGGCGTGGTTTTACCGTTATTGGCACAACAGCCGAGTGAAATCATTATAGTCAATCGTACGGCAGCAAAAGCTAAGGAACTAGCTGAATTATTTGCCCAATACGGTAATGTAACTGGCTATGGTTTTGATGATTTGCCAGTAAGTGATTACTCGCTAATTGTAAACTCTACATCTAGCAGTATGCTTGGTGAATTGCCTGCGCTTGATAAAAAACACCTTGATGGCTGTGAACATGTTTATGATATGTTTTATTCACAGCAAAATACGCTGTTTATGCAATGGGCTCAGGGCTATAAGGCTAATATTAACGTACTTGATGGAAGTGGCATGCTAGTAGGGCAAGCTGCACAAGCCTATTTTGTGTGGCGCAATAATATGCCTGAAATACTCCCTGTTGTTCGAGCATTAAAAACCGGAGAGCTTGCATGAACCAAGCAATCCAATTTATCGACCGATTTGAATTTAACGTACAATCCCAGCAGTTAACGTTTTTTGCTCAAGTAAGTGGCTTAATGGTTGAATGTGTCATTGACACACACACGCTAACATTGGCAGACCAACAAGCTGCAAAGTTACATTTTGAACAGGCGCGTTTTGACTATGAAGATATAGCCGAGCAACTAATCGAGAATGAAGAATATAACTCGGCAGGACAAATCATTGTTTCAGTGCTGAGTTAATCCTCAGCTAGATACTCATCTTTAAGCTCAACATAATTAGTTGCTGATATTTTTAAAAAACTCAGCTCTTGCTCGGTTAAAGGGCGCGCCTGCTTTACTGGACTACCCACATAGAGAAAGCCCGATTCCAAGCGCTTGTTTGGTGGAACTAATGAACCGCCACCAATTATCACATCATCTTCAATAATGGCATTATCCATTACAATCGCGCCCATGCCGACTAAAATACGATTACCCAAACAACAGCCGTGCAACATAACCTTGTGACCAACGGTAACATCATCACCAATAATTAATGGATAACCATCTGGGTTACTTTTACTGGCACGCGTTAGATGTAACACGCTGCCGTCTTGCACGTTAGTACGTTCACCAATGCGTATATAGTTAACGTCCCCTCGTGCTGCTACTAACGGCCATACACTACTATCTTCACCTAATGTGATATCACCAACTAAAACAGCCGACTCATCTATATAAACAGACTGGTTAAAACGAGGAGTAATTCCTTTATAAGAACGGATTGCCATAAAACACCTAATAAATTAAGAATAAGTTCAATAGTAAGAGGTAAATAGTGTAGCAGTAGAGCCTATAAAATGGCCAGCTAGGATCTGTGCTGTATACTAAACTAGCACTTTTGAGCTGTTTAGCGCGTAAATTGAACGAACAGCACTTTATTTCAAGTTTTCTTTAAAAAACGCTTGCGTAAAATTCGCCGCGCCCTATAATGCGACCCCACTGAGACGGCAGCAGGCAACGCTTAAGCTGCAAGAGTTAATCAGTTAGTCGAGTAAAACTTAAGTTTAGATTTTTAAGAAAGTTTAAAGTTAAGTGTTGACAAAAAAATAGGAAAGCGTAATATGCGCAGCCCTAGCGAGATGAAGTTTAACTTTAACCGCAACGTTCTTTAACAATATAAAGCAATCATCTGTGTGGGCACTCGTACAGATTGAGTTCTAACAGCCGAGCTTAACTTTCTTTTAGATAGCTAAGCAAGGCAAAAAAT